>NZ_JBHZPF010000049.1:0-41967 GCF_042787975.1 Peribacillus sp. YIM B13482 | reverse complement strand
CTGTTCAATACAGAGATCATCTTCTAGAGATAGCCTAACCTTTTTTTAAAATTGTCCTTTACATAGGGTACAGTTTAGTTTTGACTGCCTGTTTTTTTATGTGATATCCCATAACCAAAGATTGGAGAGAGGGTATGACTAAAACCCCCTGACATGAACAGAAATGTCAGGGGGTGAAGGATTGGATCGTTTATTTTGAAGAAGCGATCTCATCTTTTGGGATGGACACGACTTTCTCTTTCTGTTCAAGTAAATTCATTCGCATTACGACATTTTGGTATATTCCCATTGACAGCATGAGCAGCAGTAAGGAAGATCCTCCATAGCTGATGAACGGAAGGGTGATACCAGTAATGGGAATTAGTCCAGTCGCACCGCCGATGTTGATCCCAACTTGAATGCCAATCATGGATGAGATCCCGATCAATAATAGGCTTCCAAATGGATCTTTACATTTTGCTGAGAGTATAAACCCCCTAAGGACGATAAACCCAAGTGTCAATAGAACGAAGCCTACACCGAATATTCCAAGTTCTTCTGCAATGATGGAAATGATGAAATCCGTATGTGATTCGGGCAGGTACCCGTATTTTTGTACACTGTCACCAAGTCCCACGCCTGTAAGGCCTCCTGATCCTATCGCATACAAGGAATTCACGAGCTGATACCCATTTCCTCCCTCTTGTCCAAAAGGATCTGCAAACCCGGTAAATCGAGACACTTTATTTTCAGAGAAAACGGATGAAAAATTTCCTGTCACGATTACTCCTAATGCAAATATTGTAACGAATATCGCAGTAATCAAAGAGAGTTTGGAAATACTCTTAAATGACATTCCGGATGAAAAGATCATCGTACTTGAAATTAGGAAAATGACAGCTGCCGTTCCGTAGTCAGGTTGAATCCCGATTAAAAAACAAATAAATACGAGAAAGAAAATCGGGGGGATGACGGCTTTATCAATGCTATTGATTCGATCCTGCCTTTTTCCGTAAATGGCTGCCAGATAAATGATCATGGCTAACTTGGAAAATTCCGCAGGTTGGACCGATTTTGTCCCTAACTTGAACCAGCTTGTGGCATTTCCTGCTGTATGGCCGAAAATAAATAGCAGCAAAAGGATACCGGCCATTCCAAACATCATAGACATCAAGAAAATTTTGTTTTTGTACATCTTATAAGGAAGAATCATCGTCACGATCATTGCCAGGAATGATATGACAAAGGCCGTTTTTTGTTTCTCGAAGAAGAAATCCATGGACTGGTGGTACCGAGCAACAGCTGTAATCATGCTCGAACTGTAAATCATCACTAAACCAAACAAACAGAGTAATACGACAGCGATGAAAATAGGGAAGTCGTATGCTTTAATTATTCTTTTCATTTGTGCGCTCACCTCAAATATGTATGCGCGAAAAAATCGCCTTCTTATATAGTAACGGAAAATCAGTTATATAGATAATAATTTTTATTCGATAATATGAATTTATCCTCCCAAACCCCATATTAAACACTAAACCCGATAAACTTGACAGCTGCAATTCCCTTTGGTTTCCTATACATTAACTTCGATAGTTATCGGGAATTCTCCTTTTAATAATGATTACTTTTACTATATATTCCATTTTGGTAGTGCTATTATGGCTAGGAGATTACTATTCAAGGTAAATTGGTGAGAGGAATTATTCGATGAACTTCAACAAAAAGTCACACACATATTTAATCTTGACGCGATATACGATTTAGATATCCCTGAAAAAATTGACCGGCTTGTCAATGTCGTAGGTAAGGACCATGTAAACGAATTTGATAAAGGGGTAACTAATCTTAAGAGGTATACGTGCTTTAGCACCCGTTATGTGGCAGGGAATCGGGAAGGGATTCTTTACGAGCATGAATTGCGCTTTCCGAAAAGCTTTAAGAATCATTATGAACGACAAAATTTGAGGCTGAATTACTTGTCGAGGAGCTTAAAAAGAGATTCCTATTACGATAATCAGGCCCAGGATTGTTAAGGGGCATTCCCAAACAGGGGAAACGATTAAATTCGATGGTCGCTATTTCAACCTTAATTTTCTTGATCCATATATTTCATCGGAGAGGGAAACGGTAGTGAACCTGGTTAAAATCGATTATATTATACAGGCTACTTTATCTCCGGCATTATATAATGAAGGCAGGGAAAACCTATCATTTAACTGGTCCCAACCCAAGTAAGGCTAGAGAATTTTATGAACTTTTCGTTGATGAATTGTATAAGAAAGACCAAAAGGCCATATTCCAAGGGGACTAAGCCAAACGCTCCTATCAAGGGTCCTATGAAGGCATATTTAGGACAAGAAGCCCCTTGATTACTTCACTTGGAAAGGACGTTTTGACAGTACTGCAGCCCAAAACGATTTAGTTGCTTCTGGAATCATTTGCCCTGATTTCAGGGAAGTTGTTCCTGCTATGGTCAATTTTTATTTAAAACATAAAAATGATAAGGAGTACCAGATAAGAATTTGGTAAAGAAAGGGGAATAGTTATGGAAAAAATACAAGGCAAGTGGGATGTGTATTCCCCGGCAACAGGTGAGAAGATTGCGGAATTCGTTCCAACACCACTGACCTCGATCCCTGATATATATAAGAAATCAAGATATGCGTTTCAAGCGTGGTCGAGTCTTCCCATCAAAGAACGGCTGCTATATTTAAAACGGCTTCGCTTATTGATGGTTGAAAAAATGGATGAAATAGCTGAAGTTATTTCAAAAGATACGGGAAAAGTAAAAATTGAAGCGCTGGTTGCTGACGTTATGCCCACCATTGATGCGATCAAGCATATCGAGAAACATGCAGTAAAAGCTCTTTCCGGACAGAGGGTGTCCACTCCACTCATGCTAATTGGGAAAAAATCCTATGTCCATTTTATGCCCCGTGGAACGGTTCTCGTCATTTCACCATGGAATTATCCGCTGCAGCTCTCCATGGTACCCATTCTAAATGCTCTAGCAGCAGGAAATACAGTCATCGCCAAGCCATCAGAGGTAACTCCTTTAGTTGGGCTGTGCATTGATAATCTGTTTCATGAAGCTGGTTTCCCAGAGGGAACTATACAGTTTGCGCATGGGGGGAAAGAATTGGGTGCGGCACTAACTGAGCAAAAACCAGATTATATATTTTTCACTGGATCTGTAAGGACCGGAAAAATGATTGGTGAGGTCGCAGCTAAACAACTTATCCCAACTACTCTTGAGCTTGGCGGGAAGGATCCGATGATTGTTCTGTGTGATGCTAACCTGGAACGGGCTGTGAACGGGGCTCTTTGGGGTGCTTTTACAAACAGCGGGCAAGTGTGTATGAGTGTCGAAAGGGTTTATGTAGAACGTTCCGTTTATAAGGAATTCCTAACGATGCTTAAAGAAAAAGCGAAGTCCATGAGGCAGGGGATTCAATTAAACGATGATATCGGTTCAATGACTTTCCCAGCACAAGTTGATATTGTGGCTGGACACCTGGAGGACGCACTGAATAAAGGGGCCATACTTGAAACCGGAACCTCTCCGAAAGAGTGGAGAACGGGACAGACCCACTTCATTCCGCCGACGATTCTGTCCAATGTCGACCATTCCATGAAAATCATGAAAGAAGAAACGTTCGGACCCGTGTTGCCTGTTGTACCTTTTGATACGGAGGAACAAGTGATTGCCCTTGCAAATGAAAGTGAATATGGACTCAATTCGAGTGTATGGACGATGGACAGGGAAAAAGCAAGTCGGATTGCGTCACAGTTAGTTACAGGAGCGGTGACGATCAATGATGTGCTGATTACTGTTGCTAATCATCATTTACCATTTGGCGGTGCCAAACAAAGTGGCATTGGCCGCTATCATGGCGAGCATGGATTGAAGATTTTCTGTCATGAAAAAGCGATCATGATCGATAAAGGTAAAAAGAATACAGAAATCCAATGGTATCCATATGATGGGAAATATCCGAGGTTTTTATCGTTGTTTCAGAACTACTTTTCTGGAAAACCGAACTGGATCCGTTTTGGTAAAGAATATTTGCAGTTGATTAAATTATCCAAAGGGAAACGAAGAGGATGATCCAAATATAAAAAAGATTGTTATTTTCATAATAAGTGCGTATACTATTAATATACTTAATAACTGATTTTCCTTTCAAAGGGGAGTAGCGTTAGGGTTCGCCCTAAAACAAAGTCGTCATTACGTGAATGGGAACATTCATCGGCTTTGTTGACATGTTTTCATGTTCAGCAAGACCTTTGCCTATACGGCAGAGGTCTTTTTATTTTGCCAATGCCGATAGGGAGAAAATACAAACTATTGGAGGTTGAATGGATGGAAGCATCAATATTATTGGAATATGGTTGGGTCCTTCTTATCTTGGTTGGACTAGAAGGAATACTCGCTGCGGATAATGCAGTCGTCATGGCTGTCATGGTTAAACATTTACCAAAAGAACAACAACGAAAAGCCTTGTTTTATGGTCTGATGGGAGCTTTTGTTTTCCGCTTTGCAAGTCTATTCCTTATTTCCTTTCTTGTCGACGTGTGGCAAGTTCAAGCGATCGGTGCCATTTACTTACTTTTCATTGCTTTTCAGCACATTTACAAAAAATACGTTGGTAAAGGTGAGAAGGAAGTCACAAAACCTAAAAAGCAATCTGGCTTCTGGTTGACCGTGGTAAAGGTTGAAGCTGCTGATATCGCTTTCGCAATCGATTCCATGTTGGCTGCCGTTGCACTGGCTGTTACACTTCCTGCAACAGGCTGGATGAAAGTCGGCAGTATTGACGGAGGGCAATTCGCCGTTATGTTCCTCGGTGGTATGATTGGATTGATCATTATGCGGTTTGCAGCAAATGCATTCGTGAAATTGCTTCATCAGCGTCCTTCACTTGAAACGGCAGCATTTTTGATTGTAGGTTGGGTTGGGGTGAAGTTAGCGGTATATACACTCGCACACCCTTCACTAGCTGTCATCGATCATCATTTCCCTGAATCAACTCTTTGGAAATCGATATTCTGGGTCGTATTGATTGGAATTGCCGTAGGTGCGTGGATCATTTCAAGCAAAAAAGAGAAAAAAGAGAATCAAATACAGGAAGCATAAAAAAACAGGCGTGCAAGTTTACGCCTGTTTTTTTATCTTCTTAATGTATTTATGGAGATGACCCACACAAGACCAGGTATGTTTGCGAATGATATGTTAAAAGATGTGAATATTAAATTCCGGTTAGAAAAATGACAATTGTCCCATTGATTTGTACAATGATCCTGTAAAAGATATTTTACTGTAATTGCACTGTAATAAACGAGAAGAAACTAAGTATTTTATCATGTGGATATATTATGTGATTTCATTTATATCGCAAAAATAGTTCTTTTGGCACTGTCTTTTAGACTCCCTCCGCTTAAGATAAGTATGTTGATGCGTATTTTTGTTCAACGGGAGCGAGGTGAGCAAATGCTTGGATTGATGTTTACAGCATTCAAAAAAAAGCGTTCTTTAGAAGAAACCGTATTGAAAATTCAACAAGGCGATATAAGCCTTCGTAATGATACTATAGAGTCTTTCAAACCTTTTATTGCAAAAACCGTCTCATCAATCTGCAGACGTTACATATACGAATCAGATGATGAATTTAGTATTGGAATGATTGCTTTTAATGAGGCAATCGATAAATATTCCCCGGAAAAAGGCCGTTCTTTATTGGCATTTGCCGAAACCCTCGTTAAACGAAGGGTTATAGATTATTTAAGAAGCCAGTCAAAACGGAAAGAAGTCCTTTTGGATTTATCTCTGAATGATGATAATGATCAAAGCCATATATATATCGATAATGAAAATTCCATGAATGAATACGAGAAGCAAAAGGAATCGGAAAGAAGAAAAGAAGAAATTCACCTTTATATAAGCCATCTACAGGATTTTGGTCTGTCATTTGAGGATTTAGTCGAAAACTCTCCAAAACATGCGGATGCCAGGAAGGGAGCTATTATGATTGCTAAATTGTTAATGGAAGATGACGAACTGAAAGAAATTCTGTTTGCAAAAAAGCGGCTGCCAGTAAAGCAGCTTGAAGGAAAAGTGGATGTAAGCAGAAAAACGATTGAACGGAACAGAAAGTACATCATTGCTGTGGCAATCATAATAAACGGAGATTTTTTGTACTTGAATGATTATATAAAAGGGGCTATCAATGGATGAAAAAAGGAGTAATTCTTTCAGTTAATAAGCGTTTTGTAACCCTATTGACCCCCGAGGGTGAATTTCTAAAAACCAAAAGGCAGGAAAGGGAATATGAAGTAGGTGAGGAAATCACTTTTTCGCCTATTAAACAAAAGGTCACTTTCGCCTTTCCCAATTTTAATTCATCTTTCAAAAAAAAGGCCGTGCTAAGCATTGCCTCCACTTTCCTGATTCTCTTTTCGTTTCTTCCATCCTATTTCTCTGAGCATGTATCGGCATACATGACAATTGATGTGAATCCCAGCATTGAATTGGAGCTTGACCATCATTTAGAAGTTCTCAAACTTAGCGGGTTAAATGAAGACGGCAAGCTTGTGATTGGTCAGCTGAAAGATTGGAAAGGTAAGGACATTAAAACGGTTACAAACCGAATCGTCGAAACGACGATGCAACTTGGATATCTGAAAGAAAAAAAACAAATAGTCATTTCCACAACGATATTGGATAAAGATAAAAAATTGGATAAGAACTTAAAAAAAGAGATAAAAGAAATATCAGAACAGAATAATGTTTCTAATACGAAGATGAAAGTGATTCAGGCAACAAAAAGCGATAGGAAGCAAGCAAGGGAACAAGGCATATCCACAGGTAAGTATGTCGAAAAGAAGTTAAATGAAGATAAAGAGAAGGTAAAAGTCAATACGAGGGAGTCTGCACCAGCAACGGATAAAAAAGTAGAGGAAAAGGTTGTTATTCCGAAAGAGCAGAGCGAAACGCTGAGTACAGAAAAAAAATCGGTTGAGGAAAAGAAAAAAGAGAACAATACAACAAATGAATTAAAGCAAAAGTCAGTAAATGAAGCAAAACCAATTGAACAGAAAAACTTAGGAACACCATCAGACCAAAATAAGGGAAAAACCAAAAGTGAAGATAAAAATGGAAAACGGAATGAGATAAATGACTTTAAGGAAAAAAGCATGGAATCAAAAGGAAAACCTGTCAGCAATCAAAATAATCACAGCAATCAATTTAAGGACAAGCAGAAAAATGAAAAGGAAGATAAAAGGCTTGATGGGAAAAGATATACATCGGTCAATGAAAAGGGAAGAGAAAGAGAACGGAATAATGGCGATCATATAAAGCTCGAAAATAAAAGTAAAAAAGATAAACAAGATAAAATAGTGATAAAGGTTAAACAAGATTGGGATAAGTGGAAAAAGGGTAAGGGCAATAATGGAAACGGACAAGGGAATAATTAAAAGAGTCCAGCACGGAGCTGGACTCTTAGCCATGGATATTCAATTGTGATAGTAATTATTGACCTTGACCTTTAAGTTGAGATTGAGCTTGTGCTACAAGTCGTTTCGTAATTTCTCCGCCAACTGAACCATTGGCACGTGCTGAAGTATCGGAACCTAGTTGTACACCGAATTCTGATGCAATTTCATATTTGATTTGTTCTAATGCTTGTTCGATTCCAGGAACAAGAAGGTTGTTACTGCTGTTAGCCATTTGAATCTCCCCTTTACTTTTTCAACGGCTTTTGCCGCTGTAATGATAGTATAAGTAGAATGCGGAGTTTTACTTATAGTAGCGGAATCAAACTTTTTGGTAAACCTGCCTTATTGTTGTAAGTAAGACAGTTTTAAAAGAGAATGGAAAAAAGAATGAAAAAAGGGTAAACTAGATTTTTAATGGTTATGTGATTCACATAACTATAAAGGAGTAAGAAAGGAAACTCTTTATGTTTGCTATCAAAAAAATATTATCAAAATTAACACCAGCTCAGCTTATCGTCGGTTATTATTTTTTAGCTGTCAGCATCTCGACAGCGTTGCTTAGCCTGCCGGTTGCCCTAAAACCTGGTGTTGAGTGGGAATTCATGGATGCCTTATTTACAGCTATCAGTGCTGTCAGTGTTACAGGATTAACTGTAGTCAGTACGCCTGATGTGTTAAGTGAGGCTGGCTATTTCATTCTGATGTTCGTTCTCCAGTTTGGCGGGATTGGCATCATGACACTCGGAACCTTTTTCTGGCTAATATTGGGCAAGAAGATCGGTTTGAAGGAAAGGCAATTGATCATGACCGATCAAAACCAATCGAATCTTTCGGGCCTTGTTAAATTATTGATTCAAATCATTCAGATATTCCTCGTTATTGAAATGATTGGTGCCCTGGTTTTAGGTATTTATTTTTTGAATTATTATCCAAACTGGAAAGACGCCTTCTTAAATGGCTTATTTTTGGCAGTCAGTTCCACTACCAATGCCGGTTTTGATATCACCGGTATATCGATGATTCCTTTTAAAGGGGATTACTTCGTACAGTTCATCACGATTATCCTGCTTACCCTTGGAGCAATTGGGTTTCCGGTCTTGATCGAGTTGAAAGAGTTTTTGTCCAATAGTGCCCGTACTTATAAGTTTCATTTTTCTTTGTTCACGAAGCTGACATCAGTCACTTTCTTTTCCCTTATCATTGGGGGGACGATCCTGATTTACCTTCTGGAAATGAATGGGTTCTTTAAAGGTAAGAGCTGGCATGAATCGTTCTTCTACTCGTTATTCATGTCCTCCAATACGCGAAGCGGAGGGTTAACAACAATGAATGTGAGTGACTTTTCGGAACCGACCCTTTTATTGATGAGCATATTAATGTTCATTGGGGCATCCCCAAGCTCAGTCGGGGGAGGGATCCGCACAACCACTCTGGCTATCATGATTCTGTTCTTATGGAATTTCATGAGGGGAAGGCGATCCATCAAAGTGTTCAAACGGGAGATTCATCCAGATGATATCCGAAAAGCGACAGCAGTTATGATCATGGGTTCCTTCCTGTGCATATTGGCCATCTTCATTTTATCGATTACCGAGAATTTCACTTTAACCCAAATCATTTTTGAGGTATGTTCGGCTTTCGGTTCAGTTGGCCTTTCGATGGGAATCACGCCTGATCTCAGTAATACCGGTAAAATTGTCATTATGATCATTATGTTTATTGGCCGGGTCGGGATAACGTCCCTGCTTTATATCATAGGCCATAAAGAAGTTACGGAAAATTATCATTATCCAAAGGAACGCGTCATCATTGGGTAAATGATTTAAGTTGAAAAGAGACCTTTCCATCGAGGAAAGGTTTTTTGCGTTGTTTGCAGGAATCAAAGGTAAAATGTTGAAGTTTACCTATAAGTGAGTTTTTTACCGTTTTAATATACAGTATATGCATATTTGAACCCTTACTTGCTGGAACTCCGTCGAATGAAGTTTAAATCATTAGTAAAGGAGGTGGAAAAAATGAACAAATATACTGGAAGGATCATTGTCCCTGCCCTATTCTTCATATTGATATTGCCCTATTTAGGATGGCTGGGCCATGAAGAACGCAGGTTTTCCGCCTTTGCAGGAATATATTTACTCGCCATTCTATCCATTGCTTGGTGTTTGGGTGCTATGTATGATAATAAACGGAAAACGATAGCTATATTGCAAGATAGCGAAGGACGTTATCGCATCTTCTCCAAGTACTCCAAAGAATTGGTCAATAGCTTCAATGAGGTTATTTTTCAAACGGATGATAAAGGAAAATGGTTGTATTTAAACCCAGCATGGAAATCGATGAGTGGTGCGACGGTGAACGAATCACTTGGGCTTCACTTTTCTAAACATATGGATATGACTTCTTATCAGGACGTATTAAAGGCCTTTGCGGAATCCTTTCATCAAGGAAATAAATATTTTCGAGTGGACATTAAACTGAATGCGAAAAAAGGTACCAGTTGGGTTGAAGCATTCGTTAAACTAATTTACGATGACGCAGGGAAATTCATAGGGACGGTAGGCATATTATCGGAAATTAATGAACGTAAACATGCAGAAGAAAAGCTTGTTAGCCTAAACGAACATTTGGCAATCACATCAAGCAAGTTATCAACGGCTGCACAACTTGCGGCAGGGATTGCACATGAGGTCAGGAATCCGATGACAGCCATAATGGGGTTTGTAAAGTTGATTAAAGATGGCGGTGCTGATAAAGATGAATATTATGATATTATTTTTTCGGAAATAAATCGAATCGAGCAAGTCCTGAATGAACTTTTGCTGCTTTCGAAACCCGCGGAGGCGGTTTTTCTTGAGAAGGATTTAAAAGAAAGCTGTAACCATGTCGTTACACTGTTGGAGACAAATGCCGTATTGAACAATATTCAAATTCATAAAAATTACGATACAGAACCCATTTTTATTTACTTTGATGAAAACCAAATCAAGCAAGTATTAATAAACATGATAAAAAATTCCATAGAATCGATGCCGAATGGCGGAAATATTTTTGTGAGCGTAAACGAAAAAAATGGGGAAGTTTTTTTGAGCATTTTGGATGAAGGGGAGGGTATCCCGGAAAACTCCCTTCAAAAAGTAGGAGAACCATTTTTCACTACAAAAACATCAGGAACGGGATTGGGTCTTTCCGTTTGTTTTAGAATCATCGAAAAGCACGGCGGAAAAGTGTTCATAACAAGCGAACTGAAAAAAGGTACGAAAATCGTTTGTGTATTCCCCGCAGTCCTACCAAGTGATTATAACGGGAACGAAAATGTCCAGATAACGGGACAAGAACGACATGAAAATATATAATTCGATCGTTATAAAAGTCAGAATATTGCGTGTACTCCAACGGTAATAACATACTAACCGGTTAGTCAGTTTTAAAGGAGGAATTCAATTTGCAAATTGAACATGATCAAGAGGTGCAAAATCTGGAAAAGAAGTTAACGGAATTCATGAAAAATACGTATTCCCAAATGAATCATATCAAAAGCAGCTAGATTCACAGAAGAGCCGATGAGTGATATACCGCCGTTTTTATCTGAATTAACGGCAAAAGCAAATTGTGGAATTTATTTTTACCTTATCGCAAATATGGAGCAGGTTTAACAAATCTAGAATATGCCCCGCTTTGTGAAATCATGGGAAGGACGATGATAGGACCTGAAATCTTCAATTGTAACGCACCGGACACCGGAAATATGGAAGTATTGGTGAGATACGGTTCCGATGAACATAAAGAACGCTGGCTGCAGCCATTGCTTGCCAGGGAAATACGCTCATGCTTCTCGCTAACAGAATCAGAAGTGGTGTCTTCCATGCTACCAATATAGAGTGCAGTCTTGAAAAGGCAGGTAATGAGTATGTCATAAACGGCCGGTTATGGTGGTCTTCAGGAGCAGGAGAGCCCCGATGCAAGATTGCCATCGTTATGGGTAAGACAGATCCTGAAGCGTCCAAGCATGATCAACAGTCAATGATTCTTGTACAGCTGGACACACCGGTTTTCAAAATCGAGGAAATGCTCCCCCTGTTTGGTTATAATCATGCTCTGCATGGCCATGCGGAAATCAATTTTGCAAATGTGAGGGTCCTGGCAACGAATATACTATGGTGAGAAGGTAAAGGGTTTGCGATTGCCCAAGGAAGACTCGGGCCTGGAAGGATACACCACCGCATGAGTCTGATCGGTGCTGCTGAAAGAGCACTTGAAGAATTATGTAAGTGTATTCAAATCCGTTTCGTTTGGTAAACCTTTGGCGAGGCAAGGTGTGATCATGGAATGGGTTGCCGATTCACGGATTGAATTCGAACAAGCAAAGCTTATTACTTTAAAAGCTGTATGTGATGGAAACTGTCGGGAACAAGGGAGAGAAGGCGGGAGATAGCCATGAAAAAAGTGGTGGCACCAACTAGGGCATTAAAAGTGCTGGACAGGGCAATTCAAGGGTTTGGAGTTGCAGGGATTTCAACGATTTACCGTTTGCTGCACATTGGGCAAATGCACGGACATTGAGGCTTGCTGATGGTCCTGATGAAGTGCGCCGTTCACAAGTAGCTAAAATAAAAACCTCGAAAATACCAACAAAAGCATGAGGTGAAAGTATGAAAGGTACCGGCCTATTCAATCTAACTGGAAAGACGCCGATCGACTGGATTTGTCGAAGCAGGGGTGAATGTCGTGCTTTGTTCAAGGAAAAAGGAAGCATGCGATGAAGTTGCTTCGCAAATTGAAAAACTTGGAGGCAGGGCGCAGTCCTTCAAGTGTGATATCACAAATCCGTCAGATGTACAGGAAGTGGTTAACGAGACTTACCGGGAATTCGGTGCCATTGACATTTTAGTGAATAATAGCGGGGCATCCTTGGGGGCTCTGGCCGTCGACATGCCCCTTGAAGCCTGGCAGAAGGTGATGAATGTCAATGTAACCGGAACTTTTATCATGAGCCAGACTGTAGGAAGGATCATGAAGGCTATGGTCTTACGGAAGCTTCGCCAACTACGCATTGCAACCCGGTATTTGCTGAAAGGAAGCATGGGAGTGTCGGGATCGGAATCCCTTCGACAGAATATAAAGTGATGGATCTAGGAGACGGGACTTTAGAAGTGGCCCCAGGCGAAATGGGGGGATTGGTCATCAAAGGACCTCAAGTGATGAAGGGTTACTGGAATATGCCAGAGGAAACGGCGGTGACTCTTAGGGATGGTTGGCTTTATACGGGTGATATCGCCAAAGTTGATGAAGAAGGGTATCTCTATATTGTTGACAGGAAAAAAGATTTGATCATTGCAAGTGGGTATAATATCTACCCGCGTGATGTCGAGGAAGTCCTCTATGAACATCCTGCTGTCCAGGAAGCGGTTGTCTTTGGAGTTCCAGATGCTTACCGAGGGGAGTCGGTAAAAGCGGTGCTTGTACTTAAAAATAATAAATGGCAAGTGAACGGGAAATCATCGAGTACTGCCGTGCAAACCTATCGGCTTATAAAGTTCCGCTATTCGTTGAATTTCGTGAGGAGTTACCAAAAACAAATGTCGGAAAGATTTTAAGGCGTGCTTTAAGGGAGGTAATTTCCAAGAAATAAGAAGGCTTTGATAGTACGGAGCGTATGATATCAATTCAGCTGAATTTTTACAGATTGCGAGGATGCTTACATGAAAGAAAAAATGACAGAACATAGCATGCGCTTATTCGAAAAGAAGGGCTTTAGTGAAACTTCGATTTCTGATATCGTCGAATCGGTTGGAGTGACAAAGGGAACATTTTATTATTACTTTAAGAGCAAAGAGCAGTTGCTTATGGATATTCATATTGCTTATATAGACGAGTTGCTTAGTGAGCAGGAAATCATCATTTCGGATACTAGGAAAAACTGTAAGGAAAAGCTTTTCGTTATGGTATATATGCTTTTAAAAAGCATCAAAACAAAAAAATCAAGCGCCACGGTCTTTTTCCGTGAAATGAAAAATCTAAGTGACGAAAAACTTGCACAAATCCTTCCTAAGCGGGATGAGTTCCGTAATAAAATCAAACAGGTGCTGGTGGAAGGCATCGAGAGCGGAGAACTACGTTCCAACCTTGATGCATCCATCATCTCTTTTGCTATTTTGGGTGTGGCCAATTGGAGCTATCATTGGTTCGACTCTGAAGTTGAAAAAACCGAACAGGAAGTAGCAGACATTTTTATGGGGATGATTCTACAGGGCATTAAAGCTTGACCAGGCTACATACTGACCAATTAGTAGAAGGGCATGACCAGCAAGCAAATTCAATCAATAACCGTAATTGGGGCTGGGCAGATGGGGCATCAAATTGCGATGCTTGCTGCATTTGGAGGTTACGAAACGATTCTTCAGGATGTTCAGGAAAACGCGTTGAATATAGCCCAAGAAAAATTGGATCATTAAACACCCAGATATGCTGTTGCCTGGCATTGAAGTCTTTTTTCTTACCGGGCTTCTGGAAAGCTTAAGCTTGCGATCGGCGTCATTTATCCGATTGAAAAGGCGGCAGATGACCATGCAGAAATGAACGCCCGTGTAACTAAAGGAAAGTGGATTTTACAAGTTAAATGAGAATAAGGGGTATATACCGAATGAGCTATACACCCCTTGGTTGTTATTAAGGATTTCACTTGTACCATTGACCCTTCCAGAACCACTCAATCCGTATCAATGCTAACATCTTTATCAGGATGCATAAAAGGAGGCTGCGGCGTTCTTTTAGCCTCTAACAGTTCACGGTTTTCAGTTGAATTCCAGCCTATATCATTGGTGGGGTGTATCCAGTCGTCTCCAGCCATGATTTCCGGGTCTGTATCTTCGCTCCAATTTTCGAGTGGTGAGTTTTCAGATGCATATTTACTGTCACCAATGACGACTCCATAATCATTGACAAATGGAGCTCGTGGTTTTATGCCGGTCCCTTTATAGCTTGGTGCGTTAATTTGGTGGGGTTGTGTATCATCGATAATTGGTGAATCCAATTTCTTTTTCATCTAGAATCTCCCTTTCCGTTTTACGGTTATTTTTTCTCGTCTGTCCCTATAATATCCCTGAATAATTTTCGGCAGTTTTACCCCATTCTAAAACGTAAACTATATTAAAAAGGGTGGATGAAAATGAAACGGAAAGCTAATGTAGATGGTGCTGTCAAAGCAAGTAAAACGCCAAAAAGAAACCAAGCCGAAAATGAGTTTTCCAATGAGTTCGCATTAGAGGAAAACCCAATAAAAGGTGCCAACCGCAATTCAAAGCAAGGCAGAAAAGGAAGAAGTTAATGGAAAAAGAAAAACGGAACTCCCAGGAAAAGGTGGGGGAACATGTACGAACTGAATTTGGAATCGAATTCAGTGGCGATATGAACGCAACCAAAATTTATGAAATATTAGCAAAAGAAAATAAAAAACGTGATAATAAATAAATAAATAAATAAGGACGGACCCATTTTGGGTCCGCCCTTAATCTTTAAAAAATGGCATTTCTAGATTTTGGGAGCGGGAAAATGTTTGATCCCTTTCCACTCGGATCAAAATAGGCAAGCATGATCGATGGTTTCTCGACGATTGTACCCTCTGCTAAATACGTTTCCAAATCAAAGGGTATTGCCTCGAGCAAGGTGTGTTTGTGTATTTCTTTTTCATTAAGTGCCAAGGCTGTGAAAGACGAACCAAGCTGTTCAGGTTTATTCAGAATATCTTCATATATCACTTTCCGTCCATTTTTATCCAGGGAAGCTTCCCACCAAGGTTTACGTGGTTTGTATTTTTGGTTCATGAAATAATCCAATTTCATGAGTCCGATAATGTTATTCAGTTCAGCAGATTCCCGGGAAGCCAAAAACTGCTGTAAGCGTCTGAACAAGTCTTCAAGCTGGTGTCCGATTCGTGACCAGCCTTGTTCATCCCAAAAGGTACCGAAATCCTGAAAAAAGTCAAATGGTGATTGAAATACCGTTTTGACAAGGTATTCCGTGGTGTGATCCATTCTATGATCGTTCCAGTATTTTTCAAGGACGTCTTCAACTTGTTTAATGCGGACAATGTCATCGAAGCTTAAAACATTATTTCCCAGGATTTCATAAGGAGCATGATCACTGTAAATATATTGGTGTTCATTGGCACGTATCCGTAAACCCGTACCACGGAGCATCTTTAAGAAGCCAAGCTGCATCTCTTCGGGTCTCAGCTCAAAAACATCATTGAAAGTCTTTTTGAAAGAATGATAATCTTCTTCAGGTAAACCGGCAATCAGGTCTAAATGCTGATCAATTTTCTGCCCATCTTTTACCATAGTTACGGTCCTGGTCAGTTTTTCGAAATTCTGCCTTCTCATAACTAGATCATTTGTATGGTCATTCGTCGATTGTACCCCTATTTCAAAGCGGAACAATCCTGCAGGGGCATTATCGTTCAAGAACTGGATAACTTCCGGACGCATGATGTCCGCAGTGATTTCGAACTGGAAAACCACACCGGGAAGATGCTCATCGATTAAGAATTGAAACATTTCCATGGCATAGCTTCGGCTGATATTGAAGGTTCGGTCAACGAACTTAATGGTCTTTGCACCATTAGCCATAAGGTACCTGATATCTTCTTTAATCTTTTCACGATCAAAATATCTGACACCCACTTCAATCGATGACAGGCAAAATTGGCAGCTGAACGGGCATCCTCGGCTAGTTTCGATATAGGTGACACGTTTAGATAAATCGCCACGGTCTTCCTCCAAACGATAAGGAGAAGGGAGCGATTTCAAATCAACCTTGCCGTTTTGAGGCTGGATGATTTTTTTTCCATCCAGTCGATACGCAATGCCTCCGACCTTCTTATAGTCATTCGAACCTTCAATTTCAGATAAAAGGGACTTGAAGGTGACCTCACCTTCGCCAATTACGATAAAATCAGCCCCGGGAATCTGATCAAGCCATTCTCCAACATCATATGTGACTTCAGGTCCTCCGAGAATGATGACCAATTCTGGATTGATTTTCTTCAGCATGGCTACTACTTTCATTGTTTCCTCGATGTTCCAAATATAGCAGCTGAATCCTATGACATCTGGTTTTTTGGAATGAAGGTCACCAACTATGTTCATAATCGGATCTTTTATCGTATATTCTGCTAGATGTACATTATAATCTGGCTGGGCATAAGCCTTTAAATAGCGGATGGATAGCGATGTATGGATATATTTTGCATTAAGAGTACTGATTATTATATTCATGTTAAAGGGCGTAAAAGAAACGCCTGGCTCCTTTCGTGTACATATCTTTTTAAGCCAACAAGCACTAACGAGTAATTTTACCATAGTGCGCTCCATTTGAAAAATGAGTTATTGAATGAACGGAAATCTTTCAGCTTTAAAGCCGAACTGGAATTACTTTTTGAAAAAAACGGATAAAGCAGAAAATGCTTTATCCGTTTTATTTAAAATGCTTGTTTTATATATTCTTTCGTTTTAGTCATGAATCGTTTTGTTTTGGTCGCCTTCAATTCGATGATCGGCTGTGCCATTGTGGCAATCATTTCGCTTGATAATAACACGGTAATCAAGAAGGATAGACCGGCAAGCATGATAAAGCTCTCTGTATTGCTGAAGTAGTCATGTATAGTGCTTTCACGGAAGAAGCGGATGAAGAATCCGTGCAGCAGATATACATAAAGGGTTTGTTTACCCCAATTCGTAAAGAAATATTGTCCGCGTGGGATGAATGAAAGGAAGCTGAACACTGAAATTACGCTCAATCCATAAAATCCCAGGCGTTTAAACATGGATATGATTGTCGCATCTTCAAGCTCGGTATATGGTTTCGAACCGAGGAGCCATTTATAATTGACATCGGCATTTAAATAAAAACCGATAAAAATTACTAACATGACACTAAGTGAAGCCAAACGAACCTTGGGTGTGAACAGTTTCTTTAAGTGTTCCTTGCTTAAATGGTATCCGATCAAAAACATCGGGAAAAAAACGAATGTCCTCGAGAGACTAAGGTAATTGGAGACATTGTCAATATACCCAATCAATAAAGCGATTAAAATGGATAAACCTATGCCTACTGATGGCTTTAGCTTTGAAAAACCAAGCAGCATGATGTTCCAGCAGAATAAACTGATCAAGAACCAAAGCGACCATTGGGGATCAAGCAAGTCAACAGTGATTGCAGAACGTTCATATAAAAAATAATAGTAAACGGTATATATCAATTGGAAAATGATGTAGGGTAAAATTAGTTTTTTTGTAATTTTGGCTAAATACCCTTTTTGATAAAAACCTTTAGCAAAAAAACCTGAAACTAGAATAAAGGCCGGCATGTGAAAGGAATAAATGGTTTTATATAAAGCGTAAATCGTTTCACTATCATGTATATACGTATTCAGCAAATGTCCAAAGACGACAAAAGCCATGAGAATGAATTTGGCGTTATCAAAGAAAAAATCACGTTGTTTCATAGTTGCCTCCTAAAATTTTTAAGGTAGCTAGAGAGCATTGTTATTTCTTATACCCTAAATACATTGATCTAAATCAATATTTATAAAATTTATAAAAATAATATTAACTTAACCTTAACGCTAAGTTTTAAGTGATTCAACATACTATTATTTGACATAAAGGATAATTTAGGTTTTCGATGAATGCACGGATTTTCGATAATACCGAGGAAAATCCAGATGGGTGTCGAATAAAGTTTGATAAGTATGGGTTTTGAAAAGGGGTGTCAATATGAATATCGGTTATGGGAATGAAACGGAAAATAAACAGGAAATTATAAAATTGAATAAACAGATCGAAGGGTTTTTGAACATTTTCAATTCAATGCCAGAGCCTTATATTAGGGTTGATGAGGAACTAAGGCTCACTTATGTAAATGATGCCGCTTGTGCACTGCTGGAAACATCGAAAAATCAGCTGTTGTCCATGAAGATAACTGATTTTCTCGAGGTTAGCCCTTTAAATGATCAGGAAGAGTCCGGTACTCCAAAAAAGCCGAGTGAAAGTGAAAGACAGATGATCCAGCTCCATACCGGTGCCCTAAAGCATATAGAGTTTATACCAATAGGGGCTCCTTCCGAAGGACAGCAATTTTATCGTTTAGGGGATGTGACATTGGATCTTTCATCATCCCGGGAAACAAGAATGTCAAGGCAGATGTTTTTGGACCTTTTTGATACGGCCGTAGAAAGCATCGTCCTATTCGATGGTTCAGGAATAATCATGGAAGTGAACCATGCTTTTATCCATGTCATGGGCATCCCGAAAAAAGAGATTGTCGGCAAGAATATGAGGGACCTCATTTCCCCTGATTATAAGGCATATTGGGACGAGAGCATAAAAAGAGCATTTGTTGAGTCGAACTTCAAAGGAGAGGTGGAGATAATGATCGGGGTTGAGCGGCATCATTTTGCTTTTTCTATCAGCTCAGCGGTAGGAAATGAATTATACATGTCGGTGCTTCGAAGAATTACAGAATCAAATTTAATAGAAAAGAAGTTAGAGACGAGCGAACGGATTTTTGCGGAATTATTCGACCAGTCCATGGATGCAATCATATTCTGGAATGATGACGGAATCATTTTTCGAGTCAATCAATCAGCATGTAAAATATTTGAATCAAGCAGAGAGGAATTGATAGGCAGTTATATCTGGAAATACGTATACAGCAACAAACATCATTTTGAGCAGATAATGGAAACGTTTGAAAGGGACACCCAAGTGAGGGGGGAACTGATTTATAAAATGCCGAATCACCAAATAAAATTACTTGAATTGACTGCCAAAAAACATGAAGGTGATGGGTATAACGTAACGATATTTCGAAATGTCAGTGAACGCTGGCTGATTGAGAAGGAATTAAGGGATAGTGAGAAGAAATTCAGGAAGATTTTTGAGGGGACATTAGACGGCTTGATTTTATGGAACCATGAAGGGTTCACGGATATTAATGAAGCGGGTCAGGAAATATTGGAAATATCGAAGCGTAAACTGCTTTCTTTATCTGTAAAGGGATTCATCGAGAAAATCCCTGGAAATGTTCCTGCCTTGAACGCACATATTGATAATGTTTACAAGCATGAGGTCTACTCATCCATCATTCCGATAACATTCGAAGACGGAACAATTAAGCATATTGAATTTTTAACGAGAAAGAATTTATATTCGAACTTGAATCTAAGTATTTTCCGTGATGTGAGTAAAAATCTCGAAATGCAGGAACAGATCCGGAAATCAGATACTTTGAATGTCGTTGGTGAATTGGCTGCAGGGATTGCCCATGAAATCAGGAATCCAATGACTGCTTTAAAAGGGTTTATCCAGTTGCTTGAGGATGGTGTTAAGGGAGATTTCTCCACATATTTTCATGTGATTACATCTGAAATTAAGCGAATCGAAACCATTATCACGGAATTTTTGGTACTGGCAAAGCCACAGGCGCTAAAAGTTTTTAAACAGGATGTCCATACCATTTTGAGAGAGACGCTAGAATTACTGGCCGCTCAGGCATTGTTGGAAAATATTCAATTCGAGACAGATTTCGAAGAAGATGAGTTTAAGGTTTTATGTGAAGCGAACCAGTTAAAGCAAGTGTTCATTAACATAATCAAAAATGCATTGGAAGTCATGCCGGATGGCGGATCTGTACGAATTAAAACAACCCGATATTCAGAGAAATATATTTGTATTTCTATTACCGATCAAGGCATGGGGATCTCAACGGAAAAGCTAAAAAAATTAGGTGAACCTTTTTATACGACGAAAGATAGGGGAACTGGGCTGGGGCTAATGGTCAGCTATAAAATCATTGAAGAGCACAAGGGCTTTATAGAAGTGGAAAGCGAAGTAGATATAGGGACGAGCTTTCATATATATTTGCCATTCGAGTGAGAGGTGGAAATGTTCTAGACCTTTGCCCAGTAACCAGAAAAGTATGGAAAATCCTAATAGTATATGGGGGTCCTTATTCAATGGATTCCTTTTTTTAGTTTCCGTTTTCCATCATTATTATCTTGGAATCACGACTGAGGTTGTACCTGTCCAAAAAATATTGGGCTCACATTAAAGGGACTATCATTTTTGATAAATTTGTCCGGTTTGATATTGAGTTAAACTGCTGAATTATTTAAGAGGAAACGAACAGTGAAAAATCAAAGGGGAGAACTTTCGAATCGAGGTTCGGAGCTGGCTTCATATCAAATCCTCCTAATCATTATAAGAGGAATATGGGTTAGATATTTCCGTCATATCCTGTCTGCTGGAGGGTCAAGCTTTATCGCAATTTAAGAAGTTTTGTCTTTTTTTGCGAATCTATTTACATATAAGGCATATTTTGTAATACTTCTTTATTATGATGTAACTTTAAAAGGGCAGGAGTAGTGAATGCAGTTATGAATTCTAGGTGTGTAACGGAAATTTGTTCTGAGATTCAAATGAAGCGTTGGGAAATGATGGAGCTGGCAAAAATGTATGGAATAGGCCATGAGTTTACCCTTCGCCAAAGCGAGCAACTTGATAAACTTATAAATGAGTATTTGATCCTTCAACATCATTCGTCAGTGGAAGTGAGAAATAAGCGCGAAGAAATGGTTGTTATTGTACAGAAGCCCTTTAATGATGATATTACAATTTAAATGGAACTGAGAATGCACCATGTCTTCTTAAATTGGCGGTATTGGAGATAATCACCTTTAGGGCTAATGATCAGGTGACCGTTTTCTGATGGAAATGAACTTTACAAACATTTCATAAATAATGTCAAGAAAGACTCATATAAAGGACAATCATTTTCTTTTGAAATTCCTATGGGTATGAGGCATACATTGAGGGGAGGCCACCAGAAGGTGTCCTTTCTAACATCGGGAGTAGTTTAGAAGTCGAACTTAACTGAGTGGATAACACTGATAAATAAAAACTAAAGGCTGACCCAAATAATGGAGCCAGCCATTGTCAGGTCCGGAAATCACAAAATTTCCAATAATATTACCATGAACAAAAGACCAACAATGAAGGAATAGGTTGAGGTGCGTTCATTACCATCCCCATGGCTTTCAGGAATCAACTCCTTATAAACGATGAAAAGCATGGCTCCGGCGGCGAAAGCTAGGCCGTAAGGAACCAGGAACCCAATGTAAGAGGTTAAATAATAACCCAATAAGCCCGTAATTATTTCGATGGTACCAGTTAAGGTTGCTATCAGGAATGCAGTGAATTTACCGATTTTTTGATTAATTAAAAACAAAGCGACTAGTAAACCTTCCGGAGCATTTTGCAGGCCGATGGCAAAGGCGATCAAGTTACCTGTATCAGCTGAATCAGAGGCGTAACTGACACCAACAGAAAGGCCCTCAGGAATATTATGCAGTGTAATGGCAGTGATGATAAGCAAAGCCTTTTCATCAAACTTAATACCACTTTTCGTATGGCTGAGATCGATATGCGGAATGTTTTTCTCCATGATCGTCAATGTCATTACGCCGAGAAAAACCCCAATGACAAGCTGTATATACCCTCCGGTGGCTATAGACTCCGGGATCAGGCTCAATAACGAAGCAGCCATCATAATACCAGCGGTAAATGCCAGAAGCGTGTCTCTGAATCGATGTGTGATTGAATCTTGAATGAACAAGATCGGTAACGCACCGAACCCTGTAGACATGGCAGATAGGATGCTGCCTAATAGAACTCCACTCATGAATTTCTCCTTTGTATGGTCCATATCAACTTATTTATCAACTTAAACAATACTTCATTGTATGGGATGGTAAAAAAATATGTTCCAGGAAACACCCATTTTGCAGTCATGCATGAATGATCTGTATCATTCTTCTGCATACCATTTTTTCAATGTTAGATCAGTCGGCAGCAATACGCTGATGATCCCCAGCAATGGCAGGAATCCCACTAGCTTAATCATGGATTCGATCCCGATTATATCAGCAATGGCACCCAGTGAAACGGATCCAATGGCTCCCATTCCAAAGGCTAACCCTACAGTCAAGCCGGCCATTGTTCCGACTTTTCCCGGGACCAATTCCTGTGCGTATATTACTGTGACAGAAAAACTGCTCATTATAATGAAGCCTGCCATCAATAATAGGATAAAAGCGGCTGTAGGTGGTACGAATGGTAAAAGTGCGGTTAATGGCATACTGGCAGCGAACGAAAAGAGAATCACATTTTTGCGACCGTATCTATCCGCAAGCGGGCCACCGAAAAACGTACCTACAGCTCCAGCGGCTAAAAAGGCAAATAGGAAAATCTGAGCGGATTTTATCGTAAATGAATGCTGCTCGATTAAATAAAAACTATAAAAGTTCGTCATGCATGATACATACCAGGAACGGGCAAATATAATGAATAAAATTAATACCAAGGCTTTGGCCACTTTATGGGACCGCTCTTTATTGATTACTTTTGCCGCAACCTTTTTAGGCTGGAAATGAACTAATTTTTGAGAATACCACTTGGCAATATACAGCAATAGGATAACGGCCGTTAAGGCAACTAGGCCAAACCAGAGTGCACCTTTTTGACCAAATGGAACAAGCACGATGGCTGTGATGAGTGGGGCAAGGGCCTGCCCGCTATTCCCGCCTACCTGATAAATTGATTGTGCCAGGCCTCTTTTGGGGCCGCCTGCCATGTAGGCAACCCTAGAGCCTTCCGGATGGAAAATGGCTGATCCAAAGCCCATCAAGATGACTGCACCAAGGATTATGGTATAGTTTGGGGCAATTGCAAGAATGATGACCCCAATTAATGTACTGGTCAATCCAATGGGCAATGCATAAGGAAGGGGCTTTTTATCAGTATAGAACCCAACTGCGGGTTGCAGAAGGGATGAGACGATATTCAGGCAGAATGCAATCATCCCCAGCTGAGTATACGTTAGAGACATTGATTTCTCGAGGATTGGGAACATGGCCGGTACAACGGCTTGAAGAGAATCATTCATTAAATGGCATATGCCTATGATGATCATGATTTTCAGAGTCATATCTTGTTTTTGGGGTTTTGCTTTAATGGCAGCGATGCGTCCCATATGTATATTTCCTTCTTCCTGATTAAGAATTTTACCCATTCCATAATTAAAATAGATTCGATAAGGTACGTATGCATGACACCTTTAAAAAAATCGGAATCGTTAGTCCTGGCTTCATTTATAAATGAAACTCCTCAATGCATTACTAAGGATGGTCATTAATTAGTGGTAGGCTGATTGTCACGGTTGTACCGTTGAGAGGTTTACTTGTAAGCTCGATGGTTCCGTTAAAAGATTCAATTATTCGTTTACACACAAAAAGTCCTAATCCGGTTCCTTCCTTTTTCGATGTATAGAATGGTTCGAACACTTTACCGATATCTTGTTCATTCAGTCCTTGCCCGGTGTCGATGATTATGATTTTAGCCCGTTCATTTTCATGGTGGATTCGTATCCTTAACTTTTTTCCAACTTCCATGGCCTCGAATCCGTTTTTGGCAATGTTAAGAATGACCTGTTTGAGTTGGTCCTTTGTACAATGAACCAGGATCGGTTCCTTTACGATATTCCATTCCACTTCAATATTGAAGTGACGTGCTTCTGATTCTATTATTGGTCTCAATTCGGCAATGATACTGCGAATATCATATAAGGATAAGGTCTGGACCATGGGTTTCCCTAAAATCAAAAACTCGCTGACGATACTATTGATCCGTTCAATTTCCTTCATGATGACAGAGTAATAAAACTGATCTTGTTCTTCAGGATGTTTTTCAACCAGTAACTGTACCAGTCCCTTTATGCCCGTTAGTGGGTTTTTTATTTCATGTGCAGTACTAGCAGCCAATGTGCCGACAAAATCTATTTTTTGTTTATCGTTTAATAACTTTTGGTTTTTCGTATTTCTGCGTACGATCAGTTCCTCCACGACGGTATAGATTATGTGAGTAAAGAAGAAGGTGAAAAAGACAAGCATTAAAAAGACATTCATGTTATTTGTGTTAATCTTGTCAGGTATCTTCACGGACAGTTTCCAGTCCACTTCGGTTAAAGGAACATCCACCCATGTTGGATGTTCAGTAAATTCTTCGGCATTTATATCTAAAATTCGGGTTTTATCGCTTGTTTCCAATCTAAAGGTATGACCAGGGCTGAGCATTTTTAATATTTTTTCCATATGATCCAGCCTAATATGTGCCAATAAAAACCCTTGCGCCTTTTTCTCATGATCCAGAATGGGAGCAAAAATGGAAAAATAATTGAAATCCGGGTCATACAGCTCCTGGGTTCCTACAACAACGGCTTTTTGAGTTTTTACTGCACGCTTTATATCATCCTGTTCAATTAAATGGTAATTATTGAAATGTTTATTCGTCCCCGAGATGGAAACGCCATCCTGATTTAGCCAATATACTCCGGCATACCTGGAATCTGTATCTTTGATCCATTTCATAAGGTGTTCGGTTTTTTTATCATCCATATAAAGAACAGAACTGCTAAGGCTAAGCAGCTCAAGGTTTTCCTTTGTTTCACTGATAACTTGATCTATGTATTCTTGATAAACCGTTCCCGCCCATACAGCTTGTTCCCGTCTTTCTTTTTGAATGGAACGTTCTAAATACATCCAATAAATGATGGATAGAATAATTAATGGTAGAATAACAATAAGTAGATATGTGGTGAATTTATGCCTTGTTTTCATGTTCGTCACTACTTTAACTTTTTTTTCAAGTATATCAAACTGAGTGATTAAACAATAGTGCATACTAACAGAGCAGATTGACAAAAAAGTCATAATGCCATATAATAACTTTTAATTCAAGATATTTTAATTAAAAACTTTAAGGTTGTGAAGTTATGGAGAATAATAACATCCAACAGTCTTTGAAACTGTTTATTGTGATGTCTAGAGCTCATCGATCAATTAATGATGTGGTGAATAAACATATAGCCGAAGAAGGTTTGAATCCAACTGAGTTTGCCGTACTGGAATTACTTTATCATAAAGGCGATCAGCCTCTTCAGCAAATAGGCGGAAAAATCCTGCTAGCGAGCGGCAGCATTACCTATGTCGTGGATAAACTTGAACAGAAGGAATATCTACAGAGAATAGCATGTAAAGAGGATCGCCGTGTAACCTTTGCAAAAATAACGGATAAAGGAAAGGCCTTTATTGAAGGAGTATTTCCTGAGCATGAAAAAAGAATCGATGATATCATGAGTGTACTTACTCAAGATGAAAAGGCCACCGTGATAGAATTACTTAAGAAGATTGGATATTCAGCTCAAAATTAGCTTAAGAACCAGCACCCCGATTTTACTGCAGGTGCTGGTTTTTTATGTCTAATTGGATGTTGTGCAATGCTGGTACAACCTTAATTTGTTCAAAGGACATGAAGGTTTTTACTAACACTGTGGCGAATTAAATTATATTACGATAACCGCGATAATGAAGAATGTGTCTTGACGTTAATCCGGATTTTACAGTCAAAAAAAAATCTTGTTATATCGTGAAAAGGAGTGTATATATGAAATTTAATGAGTATGAGTATAGACGTCCTGAAATGGATGAGATTAAAACCCGGTTCATGAAGGCCTTGGAAAAGTTTACGGACGCTGAAAATGCTGCTGCACAAATAAAATCCATGGAAGAAATAAGTGAAATTCGAAATTATGTGGGTACGATGTTTAATTTGGTCTATATTCGACATTCCATTGATACCAATGATGAATTTTATAAAGCGGAGAATGATTATTTAGATGAATTCTCCCCTGAAATGGAAGAGTTAACATCAAAATTTTACAAAGAACTCGTCCGCTCGAAATATCGTCAGGAGCTTGAGGGGAAATGGGGAAATCAACTATTTGACTTGGCAGAGGCACAGCTTAAAACATTTTCGCCCGAAATCATACCGCAACTGCAAAAAGAAAATAAATTGTCAAGTGAATATTCGCAATTAATTGCCTCTGCAAAAATTCACTTTGATGGAAAAGAGCTAACACTTGCGCAGCTTCAGCCTTTTATGGAGTCGGCGGACCGTGAGTTAAGGAAAAATGCAAGTAAAGCATATTACGGTTTCTTTGAAGAAAAGCAGGAGGATTTGGATCGTATATTCGATGAACTTGTCAAGGTGAGGCATGGGATTTCGATAGCGCTAGGTTATGAAAACTTCGTGGAGCTTGGGTATTATCGAATGACAAGGACTGATTATAATGCTGAAATGGCTGCTGCTTTCCGCAAGCAGGTGAAAGAAGAAGTGGTACCGCTTGTAACTCGACTGAAGGGCCGTCAGCGTGAACGGCTTGGCTTGGAGAATTTGAACTATTATGATGAGAATTTTCATTTCAGAACGGGTAATGCCGTTCCAAAAGGCGATGCTCAGTGGATCATCGAAAATGGGAAAAAGATGTACCAAGAGCTTTCACCTGAAACGAATGAGTTTTTCAACTTTATGATCGATAATGACCTGATGGACCTTGTGGCGAAGAAAGGAAAAGAAAGCGGGGGCTACTGTACTTTTATAGAAGACTATAAAGCTCCATTCATCTTTTCAAATTTCAACGGGACTTCGGGGGACATAGATGTTTTAACACATGAGGCAGGCCATGCATTCCAAGTGTATCGCAGCCGTAATCTTGACATTCCAGAGTATTATTGGCCTACCTATGAAGCGTGTGAAATCCATTCGATGAGTATGGAATTTCTAACCTGGCCATGGATGGAGCTATTTTTTAAGGAAGATACGGAAAAGTATAAGTTTTCCCATTTAAGTGGTGCACTTACATTTCTCCCGTATGGGGTAGCCGTTGATGAATTTCAGCATTTTGTCTATGAGAATCCTGATGCCTCCCCAATTGAAAGAAAGCAGGCTTGGCGTAAGATCGAGATGGAATATTTGCCGCATCGTGATTATGAAGGGAATGAATTCTTGGAGAATGGTGGGTATTGGCAGCGGCAAAGCCACATTTATCAGGCACCTTTTTATTATATCGACTATACATTGGCTCAAATTTGCGCTTTCCAGTTTTGGAAAAGGTCGGCTGAAAAAGATGAAACGGCTTGGAGGGATTATTTGAACCTGTGCCAACTTGGAGGCAGCAAATCTTTCCTTGGTCTCATTGAATCTGCGAATTTGAAATCCCCATTTGTTGAAGGTACTGTTCAGTCCGTTGTAAAGGTGATAGACGAATGGCTTTCAACTGTCGATGATAAAGCATTATAAAAGATGAGATTTTATATGATACGGTAATAAATTGAATGCTTTTAAAAAAACGCTTGAGAATTACTCCTTAAGCGTTTTTAATCTTTCATCACATTCAGGAAGTTAGGCAGGGCACATACAAATCAACTGCTTTTAGTCTTAGGGAAATGCATAAGAGGTGAATAGGGTGCAATGATGGAGAGAACTTTTTCTTTAATGCCTTTAAGTCATGGTAAAAAACAGCTGACATAAGGAATATTGCTTGGCTTGTCTTAAATGTCCCTTCCTTACATATAAATGTAGGGAGGAGGGGAGAGTATGCTGTCAAGGTGGTCAGGGATTTTTCAGATTGCAGCGGTATATGTAGGCACAGTCGTCGGTGCAGGTTTTGCAACTGGAAAAGAGATTGTTGAGTTTTTTACCCGTTATGGCTTTTATGGCTTTATTGGTATTTTAATAGCAGGTTATATTTTCATTTTTACTGGAACGAAAATCATGCTCATTTCCGCAAGAATCAGAGCATCTTCTTATGAGGAATTCAATGAATTTCTTTTTGGAAAGAAAATAGCAGGAATCATCAATATCTTTTTCCTTATCATGCTGCTAGGGGTGACGGCTGTCATGATTTCCGGTTCAGGCGCCGTTTTCGAGGAACAACTTGGCGTGCCGAAAAGTATAGGAAGCTGGTCTACGATCATCCTGGCATCCTTGGTCTTGATGATGGGTATGCGCGGTGTATTCACTGTAAACTCTTTTGTAGTACCAATCATGATCTGTTTTAGTTTGATCCTTTTTTTCTCGACTTTGGGAAATGGGGATTTCTTCAAGACCCTTACTAAAGTTCCCGATGAAGTGATTACCTTGAAAGTGATTTTGTCACCATTTGCCTATACAGCCTTTAATCTTGCTTTGGCACAGGCTGTGCTGGTTCCGGTGGCTTATGAAGTCCGGGATGAGAAGGTCATTAAACATGGAGCAATCCTTGGGGGGATATTCCTAACCATCATTTTATTATCTGGGCATTTTTCACTTATGACACTTCCTGACGTGAATAGTTATGAAATTCCTTCGGCAGTTATTATGAGAACGGCAGCCGGTCAATTATATTGGATGTTCATTTTGGTGATCTACGGGGAGATATTCACTTCGGTCATCGGAAACATATATGGATTACAAAGGCAAATCAGCAATTATATCAAATTGCCAAGCATGCTAATCATAGCTGTGATTTTTTTTATAGCTTTGATCATTAGTGAATTCGGATATGGAAGGTTATTAGGATACATTTATCCGATTTTTGGATACATAAGCCTGCTTTTTTTAATTCTGGTCTGGAAAAGCAAGGCAGGAAAGAAGTAATGAAGTACGGGGGCAAGATATTTGCCCTCCGTCCCAGGGGAAATGGGGGTTCATCCTTTCATAAGCGTCTTAGCCATTTCTAGAAAAGCATCCCGGAAATCCATATCTTTTTTCGTGAAAATAGTTAAGCGGACGGGTGCTTTCTCATCCTTGAGCAATATGGAAGTGATCACATCATCCCCACTTTCGACTTCAAATCCCGCGCCGTTCTCTATATCAAGTGCCGGATCCCTAATCGTTTTTGAATGGCTTTTCAGCTGGGTATGAACATTTTCTTCCACCTCATCCCAATTGACATCCGCTGTCAACAATTCGATTCTCATATAAATGGAGTCATCTTCAGTCAGGAAAATAATATCCTTTCCAGGTTCTTCGGCACTTAATTTAAATTGTTGCAAAACATAGAGGCTGAACGTTTGATTATCACTTCTTTTTAAGAACGCTGTTTTTTCTATTGCTTTCCCATTACTTGTATATTGCAGGTTTTGCTCCATCAGTCTTACTTTGTTGTTGTTTCCGTCATGGCCACCTTGAGAAGAATTGCTTTCGTTCTCCTCGTTTACTGAATCTCCCTGTGGCCCACCTGCATTTTTGTCTGTGGTCATACCGCAGCCAGTCAGCAAAGCGGCGAATGCGGCACAGCCAATAGAACGTGCCCAACTAGTCATTTCTTTTCCCTCATCTCTCTGATAGAAATAAAAATTCATATAATAGATATCCCCGCAATCACAAATGCAGGACCTTTAATGAAATAGACGGTATGGAGTGAATATTGTTACAAAAAAGCAGGAGAATGAATTGGCATGCTTCTAAAAAGTGAAAACGGAATGGTCATTAAGAAACCATCCCGTTTGTTTACATTGACTTATCCTATGATTTTATAATTTTTATGGTTGACGACGGTCTTCTGTTCAAGTTCCAAATCACGATAATTTTCCATATACGTGACGTCCACGATTACTGAGTTCTCGTTCACTTTCTCGACGATTCCTTTTAAGCCTTCTCTAAATTCAATGATATTTCCAACTTCCGCTTTCTTCATGGTTATCATCCTTTCCCATTTCGTTTCCAATGATCAAACTATGGAGTAATTGGATTATTCGAACATCTTGCCGTTTAGATATTGACGTGGGGAGTGCAAGTAAGAGATTAGATTCTCTTCTGTCGGTACAGTAAGCTAAACTGTTAAAGGAGGTGCAATTCTTGTATGGAGCAGTTGTAATGATGTGGCATAATTTGGTATATCTTGAGAGCGCAGTTATGCATACCAGTATGTAATCCTATGTACAAAAAATGCCAAACATTTTACATTATGATATTTTACTATACAGTTTGCACTATTTTAAAGCATTCGTAAAGAATAATGTAGCAAGAGGGCCTTAAAAAATTCCGATTTATATTAAGCGGCATGTTTATGATAAAATGAAAACGGAATTTCTCCTGTATGAATATGGATAGAACATTTGATAATTAAGGAGGATAATATTATGAATGCTGAAGAAGCAAAAGATGTACTCGATAAACTGGCAAATCGGGAAATGGATGAATTCAGGATAACAAAGGAAGAATTTTTAGCTTTTCGTGAGGTTCTTGTAAAAAGGGACGACTTTAAACATTTTCGGGGGAATGCTCAACATAACGGTGTGATAATTTATACGTATTTAGAAGAAGCGAGAAGTTAATGCCCGGATATATTGGGGTGGCTCATGACTGGGCCACCCTATTATTATTTACAGTGGAAAATCATTTGCTTCCTTAATTTAATTAAAGTGGACTTTCTCCACGATTTTACAGATGCTGTAGTGACTTGATATAACTCAGCAATTTCAGTCACTGTTTTATTCTTCAGGTAGGTTTGCAAAAGCCAGCGTTGCTGATTCAATGTCAAGCCTTCAGTATAGTGTAAGATGCTTTCGATGGCGAAGGCCTCTTCGTGCATTGAAAAAGGATCTTTAATCTCTAGTATGGTGGAATCAAATGGTTTGCTGTGGGCTTCATATTTATGATGATGCTTCAATTCATTCAGGATTTTGCCTTTGATTACTGTGTAGGCATAGTTAGAGAATTGTCCGTATTCCTCATTGAAACTTCTAAATGAATCCCATAAAGCAATCAATCCTACTTGAAAATATTCTTCCTTATTTTTATAGATGGAAAGTGAACGGATAATATGATGGATCATAGGGGTGAATTCAGTCTTTAGAGCTGAGAAATCATCCATTAAGCAGCTACCTTTAGAAAGCGCACTTTCAGTATTCCCGGGTCCTTCTACCATAAATGATCCGTTAGGCTATTGCGAAATGGCATAACGGAAAAATGTATGGGATGAAAAGTGGGTTATCAGGCGTGAACCAGAAACTAAATTGAAAGGAAAAGGGAGATTCGGGAGTATTGAAAGTGTTTTGAGCGTGGGGATGATCAAAAGAAAAACACATCCGGATAGTGGATGTGCCAATTCTTCTTCGAAAGATTTTAAGTTCTTTAATGGTGACTCCTTCTCGTTTTCATTTTCGTTCAAGTTAAACCTATATTCATATGAAGATGATGTGCTTTTCTTTTACAGATACTTTTCCTCGCAAGCATCATTTAGTATAAACGTCAGCAATAGCTCAAAGTCTCCGTTCACATGGATAACACTGGGTTACTCCACGGAGGCTGATATCGAGAACGGGCATGTCCCATTTTGGCTTTCATTATCTATATTGGGCACTTTTATTATTTTGAAAAAAACCAGGAAGTGGGGGAGAAAAGCTGACAAGCTTCATTCCTGTTGTATTTCATTATGTATCCCCCTGAACATTTCTATTGCAATTTCCAAAGTAGGCATATTGATAAAACCATTATTTTTGTTAACTCTGCGATTTTCGGAATCCAGCATCCTGTGCGTCATGCTCGGTACAAAACATTTCTTCTGGTTTAGTTATTTCGTAATATTGGCCCGAAGGAATGTGATATATTTTATTGCCTTTAGAATTTATATTGCCTTTAATTTTTGGGTTACTGCAAGATGAGTTCACAGTGGTTTTTTCCTCTGATTTTTCCCCGGGCTTCGAATCATCAAACCCTCTTGAAGTTGCATAGTTTTCAATTGACCATATACCGATTTCGTCTTTTTGGGCTTGTTTCTGAATATCTTCAAATTCATCAAGATATTTAGTGTTCGGTGCATATACATAGGCTACCCTGGCCAGTCCTTTTTCAAGCAGGAGCTTATTCACCATTTTTCCATCAACATAAAAATAGGCAAGCAGCCGGCCGTATTTATCTCTTTCACCAATGCCGGTTTCTACTTCCACTTTAGAACCAGCAGGCATTAAATCCTTGGTGAACTTGCTTGCTTCAGGTCCAAAAGGCTGAACGGGCTTGGAAGGGTGCACGGTTTCCGGGGTATCTACCAAAAGGAGCCTGACCGTTTCTTCATTTCCGTTAGTCATTTTGATTTTTACTGTATCTCCGTCAACAACCCTGACGATCTTGGCTGTGAATGTCTTGCCTTTTTCTTCTTTGGAAGAATCCGTTTTGGATTGGATGTCTTCATTTACCAACGAATCATCCTGTTTGGATTCATTAATCAGGTTATCTGATGCGGCCTGGCAGCCAGACAAAGAGATCAGGCAAATGGCAGTAAGGAAAAAAACATACAGATAAGAATGTAAAAAGGAATTTTTGTTCATGATAAGTTCCTCCATTTCAAAGGTGTTTTCCATGTCCGTCATGGATATATTCGGCAGGAATAATACTAACCTATAAAAAAGGGAAAGAAAATGAAAAATCATAAAAATTTTTACATGGATCGCTACTCCCTATCATGATAGTTTCTTATAATGATAGGGTGGAATATGAGAGGCAGGCGTGAAAAATGATGTTTAGGCTTGAAAATATTAGGTATAAAGGGATTCTGCATATTGATGAGTTGGAAATATCCGCTTGTGTGGTTACTTGTTTGACTGGGGAAAGCGGAGCAGGAAAAACCTCATTGCTCCGATTATTGAACAGGATGGATGACCCGGATAGCGGTTCGATCTATTATCAAGATCAGTTGCTGGATAAATTCAACCCAATAGAGCTCCGGCGTAAAGTCACAATGCTGTCTCAGACATCGTTCACTTTACCCGGAACGATTGAAGAAAATCTCCAGCTGGGCCTGGAATTGACAGAACGGAAAAAAAAGAAAAAATCCGAATTGGTGAAGGCGCTTGAAACCGTCGAGTTACAGAAGTCATTAGACGAGGGAACGGAGAATCTTTCTGGCGGGGAGAAACAGAGGCTCGCACTGGCGAGGTTACTTTTATTGAAACCCGAAGTGTATTTACTGGATGAGCCGACAGCAGCTCTTGATGAGGAAACCGAACTGAGGATCATGAGCCGATTTTTAGAAGAAGTAAAACGGGAAAAAGGAACGGTCATCATGATAACGCATTCAAAACAACTAGCGGACATCTGTGCTGAAAAGATGATCGTCCTGAAAAAGGTGAAGGGGAGTGACTATTAATGGAGGGGAATGGGATAATAGATATTGAGTTCTGGCGTCTTTGTGCGGCCTACTTCTTTGTTGTAGTTCTGCTCATTATCGTGAAATGGCGAGGGATTTCAAGGGAAAAGCAAATCATTCTAGCCACGATACGGATGACGGTCCAACTCATTCTTGCCGGTTACGTTTTGACATATATCTTTGAAAATCCCCACCCTTTACTTTCTATAGGGTTTCTATGTGCAATGGCTCTGTTCTCCATCCATAATATTTTTAAGCAAGTGCCCTATACGCTTAATGAGAAAATCAAAAGGATGGTTATCCTAAGTATGTTGACAGGTCCCATGGCCGCCCTGTTTTATTTTAATCTGGTCGTGATCCATTTCACGCCTTGGTATGAGCCAAGGTATTTCATTCCAATAGCAGGGATGATCGTGGGGAATGCGATGACTGGAGTGACATTAGCGCTTAAAAACCTCCATGATGGGATTAGCAGTAATCGCGAAAAGGTAGAAGCGATGTTAATGCTTGGAGCGACACCGGCGAGGGCCGTGAAGAAATATGTGGATGCTGCATTCGATTCGGCCGTACTCCCAACTTTGAACAATATGCTCGGAATGGGGATTATTTTCCTTCCCGGAATGATGACAGGGCAAATCCTGTCGGGGATAAGCCCGCTCATCGCAATTGAATACCAGATTGCCATACTTATTGGGATTCTCGGGAGTGTTTCATTAACAGTTGTCCTTTTCATTATGCTGAGTTTCAGAGCTTTTTTCACCAAAAATGCACAGCTGTCCATTTAATCATTGAAGAATCTGAAAAGTAATAGTTGCAGTTCTATCTATATTTTTGTACTATTTTTTAGGTACCAGATAGTTTTGGTTTGTTTGTTGGGAATGATAATGCTATTCTGATAAGGAAAAGGGTTTTTTCATTTCTTTCCTGATTGGATAGAGAAAATCCCTTACATAACCTAATTTTTTTAATTTATCTTAAAGGAGATTGATTTATATGGTAGAAAAAACATTTACAGTAACTGCAGAAACAGGAATTCATGCTCGTCCGGCTACATTGCTTGTACAAGCTGCAGGAAAATTCGATTCAGAAATAAACCTTTCTTATAAAGAGAAAAAAGTGAACCTTAAGTCCATTATGGGTGTAATGTCACTAGGAATTGGCAAAGGGGCAGAGATTACGATTTCTGCTGAAGGAAGCGATGAAAATGATGCACTGAACACACTTGCTGAAACATTGAACAGAGAAGGATTAGCAGAATAATGTCCACTTTGATTAGTGGAATAGCAGCTTCAAACGGAATAGCCATCGCTAAAGCCTACCGGCTGACTGAGCCAGATCTATCGATTGAAAAAAGAAGCATAGAAGATGTCGGGGCCGAAATATCCCGTTTTAAGGATGCTATTCAAAAGTCAACAGTTGAATTGGAGATAATCAGGGATAAAGCCGAAAAGGACTTAGGGGCCGATAAGGCCGCTATTTTTGACGCGCACCTGCTTGTTTTGGCTGATCCGGAACTTATAACTCCAATTCAGGATAAAATACAATCAGAAAACGTCAACGCTGAGTTCTCCTTAAATGAAACCGCAAGCATGTTCATTACGATGTTTGAACAAATGGATAATGAATACATGAAGGAACGTGCAGCAGATATCCGAGACGTCACCAAACGGGTATTGTCACATCTTTTAGGTGTTCATATTCCAAATCCAAGCATGATTGCTGAAGAAGTGATCATCATTGCGGAGGATTTGACTCCATCCGATACAGCACAGTTGAATCCGGCTTACGTCAAAGGTTTTACGACCGATATCGGTGGACGTACATCCCATTCAGCCATAATGGCGCGTTCATTGGAAATTCCAGCAGTCGTTGGGACAAAGTCAGTAACCTCGTCCATCGAAAATGGTGACTTGGTCATTATTGACGGGTTAAAAGGTGAAGTGCACATCAACCCTACTCCTGAACTTGTAAAACGCTACGAAGAGGACCAGGAAGCCTATGCTTTGCAAAAGGCTGAGTGGGCGAAACTGGTCCATGAACAAACGGTTACAAAAGATGGACATCATGTGGAATTGGCTGCAAATATTGGTACGCCGAAAGATCTAGAAGGCGTTCATCAAAATGGCGGTGAAGGCATCGGGTTATACCGTACGGAATTTCTTTATATGGGCAGAAATGACTTTCCAAGTGAAGAAGAACAGTTCGAAGCATACAAAGCGGTGCTGGAAGGAATGACAGGAAAGTCTGTAGTCGTCAGAACGCTTGACATAGGCGGAGACAAGGAGTTGCCGTATTTAGAGCTTCCTAAGGAAATGAATCCTTTCCTTGGATACCGAGCGATTCGCCTCTGCTTAAATGAGCAGGAGATTTTCCGGACACAGCTCCGTGCCCTGCTTCGTGCAAGCATCTACGGAAATTTGAAAATCATGTTCCCAATGATTGCGACACTAGGCGAATTCCGCGAAGCAAAAGCCGTCTTGGCTGAAGTTAGACAGGAATTGCTTGATAATGGTGTTCAAGTTGCTGAAAAAATTGAAGTCGGAATTATGGTTGAAATCCCTTCAACTGCAGTAATGGCTGATATATTTGCTAAGGAAGTCGATTTCTTCAGCATAGGTACCAATGACTTGATTCAGTATACGATGGCCGCTGACCGAATGAATGAGAGAGTATCTTATTTATACCAACCATATAATCCAGCGATTTTACGCCTGGTTAAAATGGTTATAGATGCAGCTCATAAAGAAGGGAAATGGGCCGGAATGTGCGGTGAGATGGCTGGAGATGAAGTGGCCATCCCGGTCTTGATCGGAATGGGCCTTGATGAATTCTCAATGAGTGCCACTTCTATTTTAAAAGCACGTTCTTTAATCAGCCAACTTTCACTTGAAGAGATGAAAAAACTATCTCAAGAAGTTTTAGTGCTGGATACGAATGATAATGTGAAAGAAGCGGTAATTAACGCTTTGAAGCAATAAATAATGACAAACGGCACCCCATCCCCTTCGGTTGGGGTGCTGTCCTGTAATTTTTCTTAAATCTTTTTAGAAAGAATGTTTATTGCAACAAAATGGGGGTAAATAAGAAGCAAGCACAGTTGTTTGGCTCTATTAGGGCAGCTGACATTCTCATTTCCCCCTTTGTCGCCGGTTGGTTAATCCAACCGGCAGTTTTTTTGAGTTTTTCCAAGGGAAATAAAAAAACACGGGAATGATTATTCAAATTTTTCACTTTTCGATTATGACGATATAATGGAATTATAATTTATTTATTGAAAATGGAGGATTGATAGTATATGGAACTACATTTGAAAAAGAAAAATGCTTTGATTTTAGCTTCAAGCCAAGGTTTGGGGAAGGCGATGGCAGCTGAACTGGTTAAAGAAGGAGCAAATGTCATGATAGCCAGCCGTGATGGAGAAAAGCTTGCCGCCGTCCAAAGGGAATTATCACAGCTTGGGGCGGGTAAAGTGGCTTATATGGCAACGGATATAACAAAAGCTGAAGATATTAAAAGCCTGGTTGAGCGAACAGCTGAGGAGTTCGGCGGTATCGACATTCTTATTAATAACGCCGGAGGTCCTCCCGGTGGTTCATTTTCAGATTTCAATGATGAAGAATGGCAACAATCCTTTGAACTTAATTTATTAAGCTTCATCAGGACGATCCGTGAGAGCTTGCCGCATCTAAAAAAACAGGGCGGAAAAATTGTTAATATTGCATCTTCATCCATTAAGGAGCCTATTCCAGGATTGATATTATCGAATACATTCCGCACCGCAATCGTGGGATTGTCAAAGACGCTTGCTTCCGAGTTAGCTCCAGACGGGATTTTGATCAATACAGTTGGTCCTGGAAGAATTGCAACAGACCGCATTCAGCACCTTGATAAAATGAATGCAGAGAAACAAGGTGTCACTCCCGAGAAAGTAACTGAACAATCCATAAATAAAATCCCTCTTGCCCGTTACGGGGAACCCGAGGAATTTGCTAAGTTCGTTACTTTCCTTGTTTCAGGTGCGAATACATATTTAACCGGCCAGTCCTATTTGGTTGACGGGGGAATGATAAAGTCCATTTAAGGTTTTTTGAAACAAAATGATTGGGAGGAATTTGCAGTGACGAAATCAAACGAAGTTATCGGATTCATAGGTTTAGGAGTTATGGGAAATAGCATGGCCGTAAATCTACTAAAGGCAGGGTTTGAGGTATTTGTTTATACCAGGACGAAAGAGAAGGCAAGTGAATTGCTTTCACAGGGCGCGAAGTGGGCATCTTCACCTAAGGAAATAGCACAGTTAGCTAATGTGATCATTTCCATGGTAGGATACCCTAGCGATGTGGAAGAAATTTATTTTGGAGAAAATGGGCTTATCGAGAATGGGAAAAAAGGAACCCATTTAATCGATATGACGACCTCCACTCCATCCTTGGCCATGAGAATATCAGAGGAAGCCAAGAAAAGAGGAATGCAATCATTGGATGCACCGGTTTCCGGAGGAGACATCGGTGCTCGTGATGCGAAGCTTACGATCATGGTGGGCGGGGATAGTGAGGCATTTGAAGCGGTGCGGCCCATTTTTGATATTATTGGCAGCAATGTTGTACATCAAGGCCCAGCTGGGTCAGGACAGCATACGAAAATGTGCAATCAAATCGCCATTGCATCTAATATGATCGGAGTAACTGAAGCGATTTCTTATGCCAAAAAGGCGGGATTGGATCCAGACCGGGTTCTAAGAAGCATATCATCGGGTTCTGCCGGTAGCTGGTCACTGTCCAACCTTGTGCCGCGAATGGTCAAAGGGGATTTTGAACCAGGTTTTTATATCAAGCATTTTATTAAGGATATGAAGATTGCACTTGACGAAGCGGAAAGAATGGGAATGGAGGCCCCTGGATTAAGCCTGAGCAAATCCCTATATGAGGGGCTGGCAGAAGCTGGCGAGGAAAATAGCGGTACCCAGGCATTATATAAACACTATAATTAAGTGCTAGTATTTCTTTTTCATGAATAAGCTGATAGCGACAGCCTTTATAAAAAGGAGCGATCGATATGGGCGAATTCGATGATATCAACATGAAATTCCAGGAATTAGAAGATGGTCGATATATTGTCAGGATTGAAGGTTATAAACGCGAAAAAACCATTCACCAAACAAAGCCCATTCGTTGGGATCTGAAATTAATGAATGAAAGTCCGCTAATCTTGCCGGTGAAATTCAGTCATATTGAAACGAATGCCGGTTTCCAGATCCTGATGCGCGAATTGAAAAGTTTAGGTCTTTCTAAGCCGCGCTCCGCAAAGGAATTTGAAGAAGTGATGGCTGACTTACTCGGTTCCATCGTTGAAGTGAGCCTTACCACGACAAATAAAGAAGAAGGATATCGGGAAATTCGTTTTTTACGGAGATTGTATTAGTTGTCCCGCCTGGTGAAAAACCATCAGTAGCCTGAAATCTTTGAGAATAGGAAAGTGGCCCTCAATCATTCCATTGAAGGCCACTTTTTTTGTCCGAGTCGCTCAAGATAAAAATGCTTCTATACGGTCCAAAGCCTTTTCCAGTGTTTCCATGGAATAGGCATAGGAAATCCTAAAGTACCCTTCCCCAAGTGGAGAGAAAGCGTCACCAGGGACTACCGCCACTCTTTCCTGTTTGACAAGATTGAGGCAAAAGTCAATGGAAGAGGTATAGCCCTCAGGCAGCTTTATAAAGAAGTAAAAGGCACCATTTGGTTTGACTATTTCCAGTTTCATCGCTTGTAATCGACTGTATACGTATTCCCGTCTCCGTGCATACTCGGTCTTCATGGGAATGGCATCATCCTTACCTGCCGTCAATGCAGCCAAGGCAGCTCTCTGCGATATGGAGGAGGCACAAGTCACATTGTATTGATGGACCTTCAGAATATGCTGAGAGATGGCTACTGGCGCAAACAGAAGGCCAATTCTCCACCCGGTCATGGAATGGGACTTGGATAAACCGTTCAGGACGATGGTTTGTTCTTTTAAGAAAGTGGCAATCGATACATGTTCCTGATCGAATACAAGTTCACTGTATATCTCATCAGCCAATATGAAGATGTCCTTGCCCTTTACAAGTTCGGCAATGTCCAATAATTCTTCGGCAGACAATGTTACCCCAGTCGGATTCGATGGATATGGAAGAACGATGCAACGAGTTTGATCAGTTATGTACTTTTCAATTATATCTGCAGTCAAACGAAATCCATTTTTTGTTGTATCGGCGTAAATGGGTGTTGCACCGCACATTTTGATGATAGGTTCGTATCCTGGATATACCGGCCCTGGTAATATGACTTCGTTCCCTGGAATGAGAATCGTTCGAAAGGTAATGTCAATGCCCTCGCTGGCACCTGAGGTCACGATGACTTCATTCGCTGGATCATAATCAAGCTTGTATTTATCCTTTACATATTCAGAGGCAGCTTCCCTTAATTCCAGATAACCGGCATTGTGAGTATAAACAGTATAATCATTATCGACGGCTTTTTTTGCCGCTTCTTTTATATGCATTGGAGTGGGAAAGTCAGGCTGTCCTATCGTTAAGGAAATGGTGCCTTCGATATCAGCGACCATATTGTAGAATTTACGGATCCCTGATATTTGAACGTCTTTTACTAAAGGGTTTATTAAATGTTCCATGATGAATATCCTCCCTTTTCATACTTCATGAGATTATGTACTATGTTTGACGGATTCATTCTATTTTATCATTTAGTTTGGATGGGGGAGAAATACTTTTTGAGATTATTGAATTAAAGGTATAATGAATGATAAGAAAATTTTGAGGGTTGATACATATGATAAGGACTTGTGCAATTACTACTAACCAAGAAATCAGTTTCGGTTTACCTCTATCAGAAATGAATAATCCGGATATCGAGTGGTATTGGGTGGATTTTTCCAATCCCACAAACAATGAAATCAAACTTTTATCCAGTCATTTTCACTTTCATCCGCTGGCAATTGAAGACTGCCTGGATGATTTTAACCAACGTCCCAAAATGGATTTTTATGAGGACTACCAATTTCTTGTAATACATGCTCTCAGGCAAAAGATCTTTAGAGCGGTTGAATTGGATATGTTCGTTGGAGAAAAATGGATAGTCACTTTTCATAAGGAAGAAATGCTTGAACTTGAAAAGGTCTGGGAAGAGATTTCTGACAATAAAATGTTGAAGCATGGTCCCTTTTTCTTGATGCACAGGATAATTGACAGGATTGTTGATGAATTTTTCCCTCCCGTCTATAAAATAGAAGGCGAGTTGGGTAGCATTGAGGACAATACTGAAAATGAAACGATAAACGATTTGATGGATCAGCTATTCGATTTACGTACGGATATGTCCAGGCTCCGTCGTACCATATTACCGATGCGTGATTTATTGTACAGGATGATTTCATCAGAGCGCCTGAATTACTTAAAAGACCAGCACCTATATTTTAATGATGTGTATGATCATCTTCTTAAATTAACTGAAATGCTGGAATCCTATAGGGATTTCTCCTCCGATATCCGGGATAGTTATTTGTCGGTGAACTCTAATAATATGAATTCAACGATGATGACATTGACTGTAATCACTACCATTTTCATGCCGCTGACCTTCATAGTAGGCGTATATGGGATGAATTTTAAGTATATGCCGGAATTGAATTGGCACTATGGCTATTTCCTCATCCTTGGAATGATGGGCGGAATTGCCTTGATGATGTTTTTATTCTTTGTTAAAAAAGGTTGGCTCAATCCAAGGAAAAGGTCACGAAAGAGCTGAAAATACCCAACTGACCTGTTAGTTATATGATGGGAAAAATACCGAATTTATGAGTGCTAGGTGTTGAAATGGAAGTTTCGGCTGTTGACAGTCCAGAGAAAAGCGGGCTGTATGCTGGATTTTGGTTACGCTTTGGCGCGAATATCATTGATGGAATTATAATAGGAATCCCTACTGGAATCTTATCGGTTTTTATGAGTATTTTTTTGAGTGGAGCCGATGGAATTAGAGGAAAAGACAATGGATCCTTTATTTTTATCCATGCTTAGCTTTCTTTATTATAGTTTGTTGCATTCCTCTAAATGGAAAGGGAGTGTCGGTAAAATACTCCAGAATATTAAAGTGACGGATTTATATGGAGAACGAATCGGGTTTGGAAGGGCTGCAGGGCGTTATTTTGCGACGATCCTATCAGGTATGATCTTTTATATTGGTTATATCATGGCAGCGTTTACGTCGAAGAAACAGGCACTTCACGATATGATTGCGGAACGGTAATGGTAAAAAAATGAGCTGGGTAAAAAGGGGACCTGTATGGGGCTGTTGACAATCTAAAAGGATTTTTGAAACCTGTATAGAATTTATTCTATGCAGGTTTTTTATTGGAGGG
>NZ_JBHZPF010000048.1:0-42812 GCF_042787975.1 Peribacillus sp. YIM B13482 | reverse complement strand
AACCGGCTGCTCACCGCAGTCGGTTTATATACTAAGGAACGGATGTTTCTTAGTATCAATGCGCGTACTTTTTTATTTGCGCAATTATATATTTTGACTCGAGTATTAGGGTTAAGCACTTATAGTACATAAACTTGTCACAGCGAATGCTTGCTGTAAAGAATTAGAAGGAGTGAAGGGTTTTGGCAATTGAAAAAGAGTATCCAATGACTAAAGAAGGAAAGTTAAAGCTTGAACAGGAACTGGAACAATTAAAAACGGTTAAACGTAAAGAAGTGGTGGAGAGAATTAAAATCGCCCGCAGTTTTGGGGACCTTTCCGAGAACTCGGAGTACGATTCCGCAAAAGAAGAGCAGGCATTCGTTGAAGGACGAATTACAACAATCGAAAACATGATCCGTAATGCTAAAATCATTGAAGGCAATGATTCGAATACAGATACAGTTTCACTTGGGAAGTCGGTAACATTCGTAGAACTTCCAAATGGTGACGAAGAAACATACTCCATCGTAGGGAGTGTTGAAGCGGACCCATTCGAAGGGAAAATTTCCAATGATTCTCCAATCGCGAAAAGCCTAATAGGGAAAAGGGTCGGCGACAAGGTATCGATCATGACACCTGGCGGCGAAATGAGCGTCAAGATTGTTTCCATCAGCTAAATACGGCTTAAGAGGGTGTCCATAGGGGCATCCTCTTTTTTATCGGAAAAATGAATTGATAAATTTGTTCATAATTGTTTAAAAATTCGCACCTCGTCAACAATGGTTACGAGGTGTATTTTATGAAAAAGAAACGAATGAGGTTGCTGGCTATTTTATTGACCACTTTCATGCTGATGCTCATAGGAAGGCTCGCCTACATCCAACTTGTATCGACAGAATCTTTTTCAAAGCATGATGTGAACCTAATAGAAGCAAGTGTGAATCAGCGTTCACAGATATTAAAGATTGATGATGGGCGTGGAAAGTTTTATGACAGAAATGGGGAACCACTTGCACATGAAGAGATCCCGACGCTCGTCCTATTTCCATTTTTGAAAAAAATGACATGGCCTATAGATGAAATTGCCTCGATAATAGGCAGATCGGAAACGGAGTTGAAACGGGCAATTGAACAAGCGGATGAACCATTTGTATTTGGCGGAGATGAACCGATAGAGTTGACGCCCAGCCAATCGAAGGCAATCAATCAATTGAAGATTCCCGGGGTCTTTGCCGTGAACGAGAAATTATATCACGATCAAACCCCTGCAGCGCAATTGATCGGCACGACGAATATATCAGATGCGGAAAAGAAAAAACGTTATCCCGACATGAATTTATCTCCTGAAACGAAAATCGGCAATACGGGACTGCAAAGGACCTTTGATGAGTTCTTGCTTTCCGCTGGGGAATCGAAGCTCGTTTTTCACGTGGATGCCAGCGGAGGCCCAATGTTCGGTGTCGATGTTAAATATGTGGAACCAGCGAATCCCCTCTACCCAGTCAAGGTCGTAACGACCATTGATAAAGAGATTCAGGAAAAAGCGGAGAAGCTCGTCGATGAACGCGGGATAAAAAAAGGCGGTCTCGTACTGATCGATATCGAAAAAAGTGAAATCGTTGCAATGGTATCACGCCCTGCGCTTAATATAAAAGATCCGAATGGCGAAGGGGCCGTCAATATGATGCTGACTCAAAAAACGCCAGGTTCCGTCTTTAAAACGGTCACGGCAGCAGCGGCCATCGATTATGAAGCGGCTAGTCCTACCAGGACATTTAATTGTAATTTAACGATTGACGGGAAAACGGATAAACAGAGGGAACTGGGCATGCTTAATTTTGAAAATAGCTTTGCCCAAAGCTGTAACAGGACGTTTGCCGAATTGTCACAGGAAATTTCTAAGAAGAATCCTGACTTTTTGGATAAATACGCAAAAATGCTAGGGTTGATTGGCGAAACGGGCTGGCAAGGGGATGTTTATCACACGGAAGTTACCCAGTTGCATCATGAACAAACCGGGAAGGTCTGGCATGATGACGGCTTAAAAAAGGACCCCAAAATGATTGCCAAAACAGCAATTGGCCAGCAGGATGTCCAGACGACACCGCTCGCTATAGCGAATATGATGGCAACGATTGCCCGCGGTGGCAAGAAGGAACAGGTCAAAGCCGTTTCTAGGGTCGAATTTAACAATAGTACGACCGTAGTCGATTTCCCCGATCAAAGTATTGGCGGTGAGACACTTTCCCCATATACAACGATGAAAATGCAGCACCTCCTGAGGAAGGTCGTAACGGAAGAAAAAGGGACGGGTGCTTCCTTGAGAGATTTGCCTGTGGAGGTAGCTGGCAAGTCTGGTACAGCTCAGACGAATATTGAAAAAGGGGAGCTCAATAAATGGTTTGCAGGCTACTTCCCATATAAAAATCCCAAATATGCTCTAGTTACCGTAAGTTTTGAAACGAAGGAAAACAGTTCCAGCATGACGCCTCTTTTTTCAGATATTGTAAAAGTCTTGTACTCCAAGGACCAGGACAATAGCGAGAATTGACGAAAGTGTAGGAAACCCTTCCCTTCTATCTCTAGCTAAATCATGTTAAAATGAGGCAGTAAGAAATGGTAAGGGAGGAATGGACCTTGGGCTCACGTTTTAATCAGAGAGATCAAAAAAGAAAAGTAAATAAAATATATAATATTGCAATCACCATCGTTTCCATTTTAATCGTCATTGTTGCTGTCACCATTTTCTTAAGTGATGGTGGCACTGAATCAAAAAAAGCCACGACTGAACAAAAACAAATCGCCCATAAACAGGGGAAAGTAGTGGACAAACCTGCTGGGAAAGAGGAAGAAACCGATTCAGGGAAGGAAGTGGCAGAAGAAGATAGTAAAGCAACAGAAGAAGATGGCAAAGCAACGGAGGAAGATACCGCAGAGAAGTCTGAAGATGGAACAGACCCAGAAAAAGCAGGGGATGCCAAACTTGTGGAAGTGGAAGGCAGCGGAGATGGCAATGTCGCGGCTACATATACGAGTGAGGGCTGGAAACCAGTTGGAACTGAGCAATCCGGGGAACACACTACAAGCTTCCAAAAAGGCTCAGTCGATTGGAATGAAATGAGTAAGGCCATTGCTCTTGGAGCCGGAATCGATGAAGGAAGCATGAGACTTTGGTGGCTTCAAAACGGCGGTTCGCCTAATACGGCGATCGGTACCGTTTCTGAGGGGAACCGTCCAAAAACCTTCCGGGTCCATATCGAATGGGTGGACGGATCAGGTTGGAAGCCTGTAAAAGTCGAAGAGCTGAAAACAAACGATAAAAGGTAATGGATAAAAAAATATTAACGAAAAACCCCCGAAAGGAATTCCACTTTTCGGGGGTTTTTTCATTGTGGTCACTTTTTTGCTTTAAAGTGTACGACTGCACTGTAAAAACGTCTGCCTTCCTCGCTTACATACATTTGGTGTGATACGGATTGAACCTGAAGCATGATCGCTTTATTGATTTCAATTTGTGATTGAATTTTTTCCTCGAGGTTTTTAATGCTTTCTGCCTCGAAAAATTCTATTTTATCTTCGAATAAGTTTAAGTCTAGTTGAAAACTCATGACTGTTCCCCTCCAACATTTAGATACTGTTAGTTTAACACCAATCTGAACTGAATGAATGGATTTGCCTAAAAAACAAGAACTGTTTTTGTGTTTATTTCATATTATGCTGATAGGTTTTATTATCTAATCATAGGGGCAGAGAAATTTATAGATTTATTTGAAGAATGGTCGAAATCGTATGATGATACGGTGGTGGACACGATAATGAGTATCAAGACGTTATTAAACATTTTGATAGGATATTGGAAAGTTCACCAATTAGGCTTATGGTCACGTGCTACAAGGCCTGCGTAGGTACAAGGAATCTATTGAACAGCGGAAGCCTTTCCGCCGATTATTCTATATTGCATAAACCTCATTAAACTGGTAGGATAACTTAGAAAGGTGTCCTGATATGACAGTCCTTCCTAATATCCATGAGTTGATTGGGGAGAAGACGGTGATTTGAAATCACGCATTTCCGGTTACTGAATGAAGTCCGTATCTTTGGCTAACTGGAATACTTTAATCCGGGAGGAAACCAAGGGGATATGGATGGCATTTTTACCAATCTATATGGATGAAACGAATTTTGATAAGATCCATTCGAAAAGCGATCGTGAAGCTTTTCTATATGGTGAAGGAATTGACGATTAAAGAAGGCCTGTTTGTCGGCAATTCTTTTGGGCATTTTCAGCGGCCATGAAGGATTCAGCCAAGGCTTCAAGTGGGGGCGAATATCGTTGTGATATTCCCGGATTCCAGTGAACGATACTTTAGAAAAAAATTTATCAGGGTGGTATATAAAATGGGCAGAGAATTTATAGATTTATTTGAGGAATGGTCGAAATCGTATGATGATACGGTTGGTGGACACGATATTGAGTATCAAGAGGTTTTTAAACATTATGATAGGATATTGGACAGCGTCACCAATCGGGTTCATGGCCATGTGCTTGAGTTTGGCGTAGGTACCGGGAATTTGACGGAAAGGCTTTTGAAGAAAGGCCTGAAGGTATCGGGAATCGAGCCATCACCTGCCATGAGGGAAATAGCGGTAAGCAAGTTGCAAGGGAAAACAGAAATTGTAGATGGCGATTTTATCGATTTTCCGAAGCCGGAACAGGTTGATTCGATCGTGAGTACGTACGCGTTTCATCATTTAACCGATGAAGAAAAAGAAAAAGCGATAGCCAGCTATGGAAAGTTACTGAATACTGGTGGTAAAATAGTGTTTGCGGATACGATGTATCAATCCAGGGAAGCGCATGAACAAGCGATTTCTGATGCAAGGCAGGCGGGCTTTCATAATTTGGCGAACGATTTGCAAACGGAATATTATACGACGATTCCTTTTTTGGAAAAAGCACTTGAAGCAAATGGATATAAAGTGAACTTCGAGCGCTGCAATCAATTTGTCTGGATTATGGAGGCGGAAAAATTATAGGAAGAGGTTTTTACTAATGAAAGTAGCCATAATCGGAGCAATGGAAGAAGAAGTTACAATTTTACGTGATAAATTGGAAGGTTTGGAGCAGGTGACCATTGCCGGTTCCGAGTTCAATACAGGCACACTGAATGGTATCGAGGTCATTTTGCTTAAATCGGGAATAGGTAAAGTGAATGCGGCAATGTCCACTACGATCCTTTTAGAAAAATTCAAACCGGATGCGGTCATCAATACTGGCTCTGCCGGCGGTTATCATACAGCACTGAATGTCGGGGATGTGGTCATATCCTCGGAAGTTCGCCATCATGATGTGGACGTGACGATTTTTGGATATGAGTACGGTCAAGTCCCTCAGCTGCCTGCAGCTTTCATCCCTGATGAAAAACTTCTTGCAATCGCAGAAGAAGCAGCTAAAGAAATAGAGAATATGCAAGTGGCGAAAGGGCTGATCGTGACGGGGGATTCTTTCATGAATGATCCTGACAGGGTTGAATTCGTCAGAGGGAAATTTTCCGATTTATACGCGGTGGAAATGGAAGCGGCAGCCATTGCACAGGTAGCCTTCCAATTCAAAACACCATTTGTCATCATTCGTTCCCTTTCGGATATCGCAGGTAAGGAGTCCAATATTTCCTTTGATAAATTCCTGGAAACGGCGGCTCTACATTCAGCGGCACTGATTTTGAAAATGGTTGAAAAAATGAAATGAATGATTAGTGATCAGCGGAAGTCTTTCCGCTGATTATTCTTTATTGCATAATTCTTATTAAATTGGTAGGATAACTATGAAAGGATGTCCGAATATGAAAGTCTTTAAAAACATTCATGAGTTGATCGGGGAAACGCCGATGATGGAAATAACCCATTTCCCGCTTCCAGATGAAGTCCGTATCTTTGCCAAACTGGAATACTTTAATCCGGGAGGCAGTGTGAAGGACCGGCTTGGTCAAGAACTTTTAGCCCAAGCGTTACAGACAGGGAAGGTGAAAAAGGGTGGGACAATCATTGAACCGACTGCCGGAAATACTGGGATTGGCTTGGCGTTGGCGGCAATAAACAGTGGAGTGGACGTGATATTTTGTGTTCCGGAGAAATTCAGTGCCGAGAAACAGGAATTGATGCGTGCCCTTGGGGCCAAAGTGATCCAGACCCCGACAGAGGAAGGAATGACAGGAGCGATTGCGAAGGCTAAGGAACTGCTGGCTGAAATTCCAGGATCTTATTGTCCCCAACAGTTTGCCAACCCATCCAATCCTGATGCCTATTATAAAACGCTGGGACCTGAAATATGGGAACAGATGGATGGCGATGTAGATGTGTTTGTTGCCGGAGCAGGAACGGGAGGGACATTCATGGGAACATCGCGATATTTAAAAGAAAAGAATGCAGCTTCTGTCAAAACGGTCATAGTCGAACCAGAAGGATCGATTTTAAACGGAGGCGAAGCAGGACCCCATAAAACCGAGGGGATAGGGATGGAATTTTTACCTGCTTATATGGATGAGACGTATTTTGATCAGATTCATACGATAAGTGATCGTGACGCTTTCCATATGGTGAAGGAATTGGCGATGAAAGAAGGCTTGCTTGTCGGCAGTTCTTCCGGCGCGGCATTTGCAGCGGCCATGAAAGAAGCGGCCAAGGCTGACCGGGGGACGAATATCGTCGTCGTATTTCCGGATTCCAGTGAACGATACTTAAGCAAAAAAATTTATCAGGGGGGTATATAAAATGAGAAAAAAAACACAATTGATCCATGGCGGCATTTTTGGTGATGAAAAAACAGGCGCGGTTTCGGTGCCGATTTATCAAGTGAGCACCTATAAGCAGGATGGTCCGGGGAATCATCGGGGATATGAATATTCCCGTACGGGCAACCCAACCCGCCATGCCCTCGAGGAATTGATCAAGGACCTCGAAGAAGGAGAAAGAGGATTCGCCTTCGGGTCAGGAATGGCAGCGATGACGGCGGTCATGATGCTGTTCAGTCAAGGTGATCATGTATTGATGACAGATGACGTTTATGGAGGGTCCTTCCGGGTCATCACGAAAGTTCTTAACCGCTTCGGGGTGGAAGCTACGTTCATCAATACGAGTGACATACACTCGATCGAAAAAGAGATCAGGGATAATACGAAGGCACTTTTCATTGAAACCCCGACGAACCCATTATTGAAGATCACTGATCTAGAGGCGGTATCAAAAATAGCTAAAGAAAACGGCATCCTCACCATTGTGGATAATACCTTCAGTACGCCATATTGGCAAAATCCACTTACACTTGGAGCCGATATCGTGCTTCATAGCGCTACGAAGTACCTGGGGGGACACAGCGATGTTGTAGCGGGCCTTGTCGTGGTGAATGATGAAAAACTTGGCAATGACCTTCATTTCATCCAGAACTCTACAGGGGGCGTGCTAGGGCCCCAAGATTCATGGTTGCTAATGCGTGGAATTAAAACGCTGGGAATTCGAATGGAAGAACATGAAAAAAATACATCTCGTATCGTCCGTTTCCTATCCGGGCATGAAGGCGTTTCGAAAATCTATTACCCAGGTCTTGAAAACCATCCAAACCATGATATTGCAAAAAAACAATCGCGTGGCTTCGGCGGTATGGTTTCATTCGATGTCGGCAGTGCCGAAAAAGCCGAATCGGTTTTGAGTAAAGTGAAATTCTTCACACTTGCTGAAAGTCTAGGGGCAGTGGAAAGCTTAATTTCGATTCCGGCCTTGATGACGCATGCCTCGATTCCGGCAGAGCGCCGTGCAGAGCTTGGAATAACAGATGGGTTGATTCGTATTTCAGTTGGTCTGGAAGACGTTGAAGACTTATTGGAAGACTTGGAACAAGCGCTAAAAGGATAAATCGGAAGAGGGACCGCTTCATAGCTTGCTGCCATTATTTACACCCTGTCATTTGGAATGAATATGGTAAAATGAGATATCGATATCTTATTAGCTTGAAAGAAGGTGGAATGGCATGAAAAACCGCAAAAAACAAACGGCTGCAGTGCTGCGTTCGAAAATGGTCGATTTTAAACAATTTGCGATCACCTTGCTATGTGTCGGCTCGTTCTTCTATTTAGGAACCATCCTTCCCACTGGCGACAAAGCGATGATTGACACATATGTCTATATGGGAGCGACAATCATGTTCCTTGGCATATCCATAGTATTTTTCCGATTATCCAAAAAATATAAAAAGACCCTGGCGGAAATGGATGACCAGGACTCTTTACAACAATAGAAGAAAACCTGATTCTTTCAAGAATCAGGTTTTTTTGTTTATCTTACGTTATTGCCTGTTATATGGGCAGATATATCCTACCCATTGCCTCATTTAAGTGATAATGGCTAAGAGAAAATAGGAAGAAAGAAAGAGATTTCAAAAAAATGGGCAAAAGCCGTTTACAAATATTGAATTTGTGGATATACTTACCAGGTAATATAAAATATTCCAAAGGGAGGTCGAGTAAAATGAAATTGTATTTATATGGAATCGTCACAAATCAGATTAGCCGGTCCGTTTCAAATAACAATCACATACCATTCGACCTGTGCCAAGCGGAATATTTCTAAAGCAATTTGGCTTTATTAATCATTCAGACATAGCGGCCGCAGGGAGAAGTGTTTTATCCTGCGGCCTTTTTATATTTAAAAAATCCCGCAGGAGGACGTAACTTTCTGCGGCCTTTTTATGCCTTTTTGTTGGGCCGCTCCCTTAAAGGAGGTGATATTATGACACTGAATATGCTTTTCTTCACCATCACGATTAAATTGAAAAAAATGACTGCCGAGGAATGTTTGCAACAGGAGAGAATCCACAAGATCCGAGAAGAACATCTAGATAAAGCGCTGAAGCATCGTCCTTTTTTCTAAAGAGATATGAGGTTGGTATTCCATTAATGATTTTTAAGAAAGGTGGGAGGGTAATATGGATAAATTGGTAAATGCAAAAGGAGAGAAGCGTTGCTATTGGCAGGAGAAGGATACCGGCTAACGGCTTTGCCGACGTTTCACAGTATAGACATGGTTTGTATAAAAAAATGTTCACCTAAACAGCGGAAAAGGATGTTGGAAACATGATGAATCGAGGTGAGGAGTGATTCATCATGTTCTCAATGTGGATGACGCTAATTAACACTGAGGTCATCGGAACTGAGATATCCGTCAATGTCTCCGTTGAGCCTATCAGCCGCTGAAATGAATATGTAAAAGGGGAAACTCGGCACTCTGGCCGAGTTTTTTTCTTTGTTTGCATCAGCAGCACGGACCTGGTCCGCCATAACCAAACCCACATCCCGGGAACCACCAAAACCCGAAAATGAGCAATAAAATCAAGAGGACAATAAACAGGCCATAACTATACAAGTAATCGAATCCTTCATTACAAGGTGCAGGAGGCGGATAACCATAGCTGTACCCGTATGGTCCCAAATTATATCCCATCCTAAAACCCCCCCTTTCCTTAAAAATTCACTTTCATTATATGTACGTTTGTATTCGTCCGTTTGGGAATTCATCCATTCTGGTTTGAACATTTAATACTTTCATGATTTCTTTCAGTGGGACAGACACGTACAAGCCCACCGTTGCATAGGTATGAATAGGGAACCAAAGAAACGGGGGATGAAACCAATGCCCGGAATACTTACAGCTGTCGGCTATATTATCAAAGAATTTTACTTATTAGTTTCCTATGTCAAAAACAACGCTTTTCCCCAGCCCTTGTCATCTCAGGATGAAAAGAAATATCTGAAGCTTATGAGTGAGGGAGATGGTGATGCCCGTAACATCCTGATCGAGCATAATCTCAGACTTGTTGCCCATATCGTCAAGAAATTCGAGAATACGGGCGAAGATACAGAGGATTTGATTTCAATAGGAACAATTGGTTTGATAAAGGCCATTGAGAGTTATTCGGATGGGAAGGGTACGAAGCTGGCCACATATGCGGCGCGATGCATTGAGAATGAGATCTTGATGCATTTACGAGCGACTAAGAAAACGAAAAAAGATATTTCCCTGCATGATCCAATCGGTCAGGATAAAGAAGGAAATGAAATCAGTTTAATTGATGTACTGAAATCGGAATCGGAAGATGTCATTGATACGATTCAGCTTAATATGGAAATTGAAAAAGTGAAAAAGTATATTGATATTTTGGATGAACGGGAAAAGGAAGTCATTGTAGGCAGGTTCGGACTGGATTTAAAAAAGGAAAAAACCCAGCGTGAAATCGCTAAAGAGCTTGGCATTTCCCGCAGTTATGTATCAAGGATCGAAAAGCGTGCCTTGATGAAGATGTTTCACGAATTTTACAGGGCAGAAAAAGAGAAGGAAAAGAAAGCAAAAGGATAGGAATGCTAAAATTCAAAAGAGTGCGGGGGAATTCCCCCGCACTCTATTTTTTAATATTTATTTCTGATCAAATCTGCAAAAGCATTATAAATCTCGATCCCCTGAAAAAGGAACATGCGTGAAGCGGTTAAAGAAAATACCCCTATCATTATTAGTCTGAACCACATATAAATCACTCCTCGATTTTATTTTTTTTATAAAATGTCAGAGTGTGTGGCAACGTAATTCGCCTGAAAAAAAACTGGACCGAGATATCGTCGGCGAAGATTTAAATGAAAATAAAGGAAACTTAAAATGGAAAATTCAAAAATGATAATAATGATAATGGACTGCCAGGAACTAAGGAAAGGGACGAAAGGCAGTTTCTTGTCGGCCTTTTCCCAGTGATGAACATCAATGTGCTCTTCAAGGGTTAGCTGCTGTCCGTGATGATGGAACTGTATCGGCAGTGTCCATAGAATTAGGACGACAGCAGACAAGTGGATAAAGAATTTCATACAATCAACCACCCCTTTCCGAAGAATATATTCATCATATCATGCTTTTATTGTGGGATAAACAAAAATGTTCTAAAGTATACTGAAAATTCTTTTTAATTAGAAAAATATTGAATAAAGCTCTATAATAGGCTTATTGATAAAAAGGGGGCAATGCAGTATGGGATATGCTTTGACGTGGGATTTGGATATCTTTTTTAAAGGGGGAAGCTCTTCTAAGGAGTTCCTGCTTTTCTTAAATGAAATTAACGAAGAGGTACAGGAATTGGACCGGCTTGTTAGCAATATCAATCCAGAAGGAAACGATGATGGAAGTTTAATTCAGGCATTTGATTTTTTAAAAAATACAAATATGAAATCGTCTCAGGCCGGTGCTTTCATCGGATGCCTGGAAGCTCAAAATGCGCAGGATAAAAAGGCAGGTCAGCTGCGGATCAAACAAATGAAGATAGTCGCTTCACTAAAAATGGTGTTAAGTAAGCTGGATGAAAAGTTGATACAGCTTGATGAAGCGTTTTTTAAAGAAATCCTTGAAAAAGAACCATTGAATGAATTGAAATTCGTATTGGACGAACGTCGAGAACGGGCAAAGGAAAAGCTTTCAGTTAAGGAAGAATCATTAATCACTCAATTGTCCATGGACGGTTTCGAAGGCTGGAGCCAAATGTATGATACGATCGTTAGTTCAATGACTATCCCCCATAAGGGTGAAAATCTTTCTGTAGGCCAAGCGGCGAATAAATTTTCGGATCCTGATGGAAAGGCACGGAAAGAATTATTTACTGCTTGGGAACAAGCTTGGGGAGGGAAAAGTGACCTTTTTGCCCGGACTTTGAACCACTTAGCAGGATTTCGTCTCAGTGTGAATGATAAAAGGGGCTGGGATGATATTTTGAAGGAGCCTCTGGAAATAGGGAGGATGAAAAAAGAAACCCTCGAAAGCATGTGGAATGTAATTGCCGATCATAAGGAGCCGCTTGTGCGATTTTTGCAAAGGAAGGCAGAGTTACTTGATTTGGATAAATTAAGTTGGGCGGATTTGGATGCACCGCTCGCTGTTACAGCAGAGTCCAAAGTAATGGATTATCAAGAAGGTGCAGACTTCATCATACAGCAATTCTCTAAATTCGGCTCTCAATTAGCAAACTTCACCCAAAAAGCTTTTGAGGACAGCTGGATTGAAGCGGAGGACAGACCAGGTAAGAGGCCAGGCGGTTTTTGCACGGGCTTTCCACTAAATAAGCAGTCAAGAATTTTCATGACGTACTCGGGTACCCCTTCAAATGTATCGACATTGGCCCATGAATTGGGGCATGCGTTCCATTCTTATGCGATGAGGGAAATCCATCCATTGAACCGATCATATGCAATGAACGTGGCTGAAACCGCCTCTACTTTTGCTGAAATGGTCGTATCGGATGCAGCTGTGAAGGAAGCGGCCAGTGAGGAAGAAAAGCTGGTTCTTTTAGAAGATAAAATTCAGCGTTCCGTAACATTATTGATGAATGTCCATGCCCGTTTCTTATTCGAGACAAGATTTTATGATGAGAGGAAACAAGGATATGTCAGTGCCGAACGATTGAATGAACTGATGGTTGATGCACAAAAAGAAGCTTATGGTGATGCATTAAGTGATTATAATCCAACGTTCTGGGCTTCAAAGCTTCATTTCTATATTACAGGTGTACCATTTTATAATTTTCCGTATACATTCGGCTACTTATTCTCATTAGGCATTTACGCGAATGCCCTGAAAGAACCGGCAGGATTTGAAGAAAAATATATCGCCCTATTAAAGGATACTGGTTCGATGAAGGTCGAGGATTTGGCTGACAAACATTTAGGCGTCGATTTGACGACCCGGGATTTTTGGGAAGAAGCGGTTAATGCCTGTATGAAGGATGTAGAAGAATTCATGCGTTTGACCGATCCGCTTGTCCGAAAGGCATAAATAAGTTTAAGGTGAATATGAACGAAAAAAAGCGGATGTCCGAGTTAAGGACATCCGCTTTCTTATTTAAACTTTCTTTAGTTTAAATGGACTGACCATGAGTAATGATAATATAATCATGAGGGATAAGAAAAAGACCGGATGAAAATACGGGATAGCGAGAAAACTTAAGGTAGCGATGCAGCCTGCAACTGTAATGGGAACTCCTGTAAAATATCCATTGCTTTCACTTATATTGAAGCGGGCGAGGCGAAATGCGCCACAGCCAATATAGAAAACCGTGAATAGTGTGCCAGGTGCCCCGAATTCTATTAATATTCCTTGGTATAATAATAGGGCTGGTGCGACTCCAAAAGAAATGATGTCACACATGGAATCAAGTTGCTTACCCAATTCCGATTCAATGTTAAACTTTCGTGCAACCATACCGTCAAAGCGATCTGCAAGGGCAGCCAAGAAGATTAAAAGCAGGCTTAAATTCAATTGGCCATGCATCACGGCAATTATCGCAAATCCACCAAGGGATAAATTAATTAAAGTAAGTATATTTGCTGTTTGTGCTTTCACTTTTTTAATGGTTTGATCTAGGGCGTGTAATAAAAACATCTTTTCACTCCTTTCAAATGAAACAAAATAAAACAAAATATAATAAACATAAGTATTTATTATATAATAATATTTTATTTAACACAATTTATGCAAGTAATTTTTGAATAATTTTACAATTTGGAGTGGTTTTATTTGTATCAGTCTTTGTATCGCATTCTTATTGAACTGACGAATGGTCGGTATTCATCAGGTTTATTAAAGCATTTTAGCCAATCTCGTTGGAGCAGGCCCTTGATTTTACTATATGTAAAAACTTTCAACCTTAATCAACAAGAATTTGGTAAGGATTTAAAAGGGTATACGAATCTTCATGAGCTATTTACAAGGCGGTTAAAGGCGGACGCCAGGCCTATTACGGCAGCTCCTTCTGCAGTGGCTTCTCCCGTCGACGGTGTACTCGAGGATTCAGGGGAGATACGCGCTGATAAAAAGATCGTCGTTAAGGGAAAGGTGTATTCAATGGAGGAGATGCTCGGGGATGAGCTTTTTTTGGAAAAGTACATAGGCGGCAAATATCTCGTGTTATACTTAAGCCCGAGTCATTACCACAGGATCCATGCACCAATCAAGGGCTCCGTGGTCAAACGCTGGACTCTTGGAAGGAAATCGTACCCCGTTAATAAATGGGGAATGAAATATGGAAAAGAGCCTTTGGCAAAAAATTATCGTACAATAACTGAACTTAAAAATGAAGCGGGAAGTCTGGCAATGGTGAAAGTTGGAGCCATGTTCATAAATTCGATCGTCATTACTGATGAATCGGATGAATTGGAAAAAGGACAGGAATTTTCTTATTTCAGCTTTGGGTCGACAGTGGTCCTTCTTTTTGAAAAAGGCAGTTTTGAACTTGAAGGAAACATAACCATCCCCGCTGATGTCCGTGTCGGTGAAACAATCGGATTCATGAGACCCGTCTAACTTCAAATGAAAAATAAGAAGGCTGACATTTGATGTCAGCCTATGTATTTCATATTAGAATATTGATCGGATTTTATGTGTTAAGGATCTTCGATGAATTTCCGTTTCTATGAGGCGGATGAAATCGGTACTTAACTTTAAATTCTGCGCTTTAAAATAGGATTCCAGCAACAGGTCATCAGATAGTTTTTGCATCAGAACGCCATATACGGCTGCTCACCTCCAGTAGGGATTGCGAGGAATAATTTGGTGTTTACTTGCATATATTGATAAGTCTTCCTTGATGTACCCCTACTGTATCAGAAATAAACTTGGAGAACAATCGTTCTGTTATCCACAGTTAAAAGTGGATAACCTGTGGTTAAGTTGTTTACAAGGTGAACGAAATGATGCACATCAGTATGGATAATGTTAGTAAAGTTATCCACAGGTTGGATATATGAAATTTTTGTCGAAATCTTTTAGGAATAATTAGTTCTTTGGGTCTGGTTTACCTGCTAATTTCCCATTCTTTAATAAAAAATGCCTTTCCATATTAGAAAACATACATTATGATGTTTTTTTACCGTCAGACCTTCTTTCCTAATTTTTTTTGAAAGTGAGCCGAAAATTCGATATGATGGAGACGGTAAATTTTAACGAAAATATAGAGGTGCCAATATGCTTAAATTATTTTTGCCGAGTGAACATGTTAAAAGCATTTTTAATATAGATCCTCAAGAATTGAAAAAAAGAGGGATAAAGGGAGTCATTACCGATTTGGATAATACTCTCGTTGAATGGGACAGGCCAACAGCCACCCCCGATTTAATCAAATGGTTCGACAATATGCGGGATCATGGGATTTTAGTGACGATTGTGTCCAATAATAATGAAAAACGGGTTCGGTCTTTTTCCGATCCGCTTCACATTCCGTTTATCTTCCAGGCCAGAAAACCGATGGCAAGAGCTTTCCATAAAGCCCGTAAGACGATGGGATTGAAGTTAGAAGAAACGGTGGTAATCGGCGATCAATTATTGACGGATGTATTGGGAGGGAACAGAGGCGGGTTCCATACGATCTTAGTGGTCCCTGTTGCGCAGACCGACGAATTCAGAACGAAGATCAATCGTTATTTTGAAAGAAAGATCATGGCATTTTTTAAACGAAAAGGAATGATAGAATGGGAGGATCACAATTGAACAATCATCAAGAATTAGTGTGCATCGGCTGTGGTGTGAAGGTCCAGACGGAAGATCCGAAGGAGTTGGGCTTTGCCCCTAAATCAGCCCTGGAAAAAGAGAGCATCGTATGTCAGCGCTGCTTTAAATTGAAACATTATAACGAAGTTCAGGATGTATCCTTAACTGACGATGACTTCTTGAAAATCTTGAATAAAGTAGGCGAAACCGATTCTTTAATCGTCAAAATCGTCGATATTTTTGATTTCAATGGAAGCTGGCTTCCGGGCCTGCATCGATTTGTCGGAAGAAATGATGTTCTTTTGATCGGTAATAAGGTCGACTTATTGCCTAAATCAGTAAAACCGAACAAGTTGATCAATTGGATGAAGCAATCGTCCAAGGAATTGGGGCTTAACCCGATTGATGTCCTGCTTGTCAGTGCGGAAAAGGGAAAACACATCCTTGAAGCGGCTGATGCGATTGAGCGGTATCGCAAAGGTAAGGATGTCTATGTCGTGGGCTGTACGAATGTAGGTAAATCGACTTTCATCAACCGTCTTATAAAAGAAGTGAGTGGTGAAGGTGATATCATCACGACATCCCACTTCCCAGGCACAACCCTGGATATGATCGAAATTCCTTTGGATGATGGACAGGCTTTGATCGATACACCAGGTATCATTAATCATCATCAAATGGCTCATTATGTGGACAAACGGGACTTCAAGGTGATTATGCCGAAGAAGGAAATCAAGCCGAGAGTGTACCAACTGAATGAAGGGCAGACGCTATTTTTCGGTGGATTGGCCCGGTTGGACTATGTCTCAGGCGGAAGGCGTTCACTCACTTGCTACCTTTCGAATGAATTGAATATCCACCGTACGAAATTGGAAAATGCCGATGAATTGTATAAAAACCATGCCGGGGAATTATTGACGCCCCCACGCCCTGAACAAATCGAGGAGTTTCCGAAGCTGATTCCACATGAATTCTCCTTGAAAGATGGTAAAATGGATATTGTGTTTTCTGGACTTGGCTGGGTTACGGTCAATGAGCCAGGAGCGAAAATCGTTGCACATGTCCCTAAGGGTGTCAATGTGATCGTTCGTAAATCATTAATCTAAATATAGGGGTCGTCTAGTCTATGAAAAAGATATATGGAGTAATGGGAGATCCAATTGCACATTCGATGTCCCCGGACATTCATAATGATGCATTTGAAAAAGAAAATATAGAAGCGGTTTATCATCATTTTCATGTGACGAAAGAAGGTTTGAACGATGCCGTGAAAGGCATGAAAGCCCTTGGTATAGAAGGGTTTAACATCACGATTCCTCATAAGACTTCAATCATCCCTTTCCTTGATGAAGTGGATGAACTGACCCTGGCAATCGGGGCTGTAAATACGGTTGTTAACAAAAATGGTCGGTTTATAGGGTATAATACAGACGGAAAAGGATTTTTCAAATCTTTATGCGATGAAATATCAGGTGACATTAAGGCTAAAAAAACGTTAGTGATCGGAGCGGGCGGTGCTGCGCGTGCGATTTATTTTACTCTTGTTAAAGAAGGGGTAAAACAAGTTGATATTGCAAACCGGACAAAGGAAAGAGCGGCCCAGCTTGTTTCTGATTGCCCATATGATAAAGTATCGAAGGCACTCTCGATTATCGAAGCGGAAGAAAGCTTATCACAATATGATTTAATCATCCAAACGACTTCTTCTGGAATGAGTCCGGAATTGGACCATTCACCGTTGAAGGTCGACCAGCTTAAAACCGGTGCAATCGTCAGTGATATCATCTATAACCCTCTGCAAACCAAGCTGCTGCTTGAAGCGCGGGAAAAAGGGGCGGAAACGCAAAATGGTCTGGGGATGTTCATCAACCAGGCTGCGCTTGCATTTGAGATATGGACAGGCGTTATGCCGGATACAGCAAGAATGACAGAGATTGTCTTGAACAAACTAGGAGGTAACACATGTTAACAGGAAAACAGAAAAGATTTTTACGATCAAAGGCCCATCACCTCAATCCAATTTTTCAAGTTGGTAAAGGCGGGGTCAATGATAATCTCATCAAGCAAATTGGTGAGGCGCTTGAAGTACGTGAATTAATAAAGGTCAGCATCCTGCAAAACTGTGAAGAGGACCGCAATGATGTGGGACGTTCTTTATCAAAAGGTGCAAGAGCGGAATTGGTTCAGATTATCGGCAACACAATTGTGCTGTATAAAGAATCAAGAGAAAACAAACAACTTAAATTACCTTAAGGAACCTATCTATGAAAAAAATTGGAATTCTTGGCGGTACATTCAATCCTCCACATATTGGGCATTTAATAATAGCGAATGAAGTGTTGGATGCCCTTGAGCTAGATGAAATTAGATTCATGCCAAATCATGTTCCTCCCCATAAAGAAAAATCGGAGGAAGTAACCGATATGGACAGGCTGGCTATGTTGGAAAACGCGATAGCCGGAAACCCATCTTTTTATATTGAAGGTATTGAAATAGAAAGAAAAGGCACATCTTATACGTATGATACGATAAAATTGCTGAAAGAACTTGAGCCAACCAATGAGTTCTATTTCATAATTGGCGCAGATATGATTGAGTATTTACCGAATTGGCACCGTATTGACGAGCTGGTGGACATGGTCAATTTCGTTGGGGTGAAGCGCCCAGGTTATAATGAAAAGACCCTATACCCAATCACGATGGTGAAAGTCCCTCAGATGTTCATTTCCTCTTCCATGATACGGAGGAAGCTAAGAACGGGGAAAACCGTGAAATATTTAATAGCAGATCCAGTGGTGAAGTATATTAAAGGGAATGGTTTATATGAATCGTGAGAAAGCATTGGTGCTGGTCAAAGAACAAATTACCGAGCGCCGGTACATTCATACCTTGGGCGTAGTCGGATCAGCGATTGAACTTGCTGAACTGTATGGTGCCGACGTCAAAAAAGCAGAATTGGCAGCCATTTTCCATGATTATGCAAAATTTCGTCCAAAAGAGGAAATGAAGCAAATAATAATCGCTGAAAAAATGGCGCCGGAGTTACTTGATTATGATATGGAGCTGTGGCATGCTCCAGTCGGGGCTTTTCTCGTGAAAAAGGAAGCGGGTATCACTGACGTAGAAATATTGGATGCGATTGCCTATCACACGTCTGGCAGGGTTGGCATGAGCCTTTTGGATAAGGTCATATACCTTGCTGACTATATTGAGCCGGGACGTTCTTTTCCTGGAGTCGACGAAGTCAGGCTGACAGCAAAGCGAAATTTGGATCATGCTGTCATTCAGGCTTTAAGGAATACAGTTGTTTTTTTAATGAAAAGAAATCAGGCAATTTACCCTGACACATTTAAGACATATAATGATTTGATCATGAATTTGAAGGAGAAGATGTAATGACTGAACGTGAACTTCTTGTAATTGCAGCAAAAGCGGCAGATGATAAAAGAGCGGAGGATATCGTAGCATTGAATATGCAAGGTATTTCCCTTGTAGCGGATTACTTTTTGATCTGCCACGGTAATTCTGAAAAACAAGTACAAGCAATAGCTCGTGAAATGAAGAGCAAAGCTGATGAATCAGGAATCAATGTAAAACGTCTTGAAGGTTTTGACGAAGCGAAATGGGTGCTTGTGGATCTTGGTGATGTAGTAGCCCACATCTTCCATAAGGATGAAAGAAACTATTATAACCTTGAACGTTTATGGGGAGATGCACCTTTTGAAGATCTAGAGAGTGAACTGACTCCATGACTTATGAACGCTTTGCCTATGTATACGATGAATTGATGAAGGACGCACCCTATGAAAAATGGCTGTTAATCCTTACGGCGAAGCTGGAACAGTACGGAATTGGTGGGAGGAAAGTCCTGGATTTAGCTTGTGGAACCGGGGAAATGACCGTTGAATTGGCACAACACGGATTTGAAGTCACCGGCGTGGATTTATCTGATGAAATGCTTCTTGTTGCCAATGAAAAAGCGGTGAGGCTTGGATTATCGATTCCACTTTTCCAACAGAATATGGCAGAACTCGAGGGACTTGGTCAATTTGACTGTGTCACGATTTTTTGTGATTCGCTGAACTACCTTCGCGACGAGGCGGATATAGTAAAAACGTTCAGCAGGGTTCATGAGCATTTAAAGGATGGCGGATTATTCTTGTTCGATATCCATTCGATTTATAAAATGGAAAAAATCTTTCATGATAATACGTTTGCTGTCAATGATGAGGAAGTATCCTATATATGGGACTGTTTCCCGGGGGAAGAACCTTACAGTGTGGAACATGATTTAAGTTTTTTCGTGAGGGACGATGAAAGTGGTCTGTACGACCGTTTTGATGAGTTGCATTATCAACGGACCTATCCGGTTGAACAATACAAAAAGTGGTTGAAGGAAGCAGGTTTTACGGTTTCTGAAATACTGGCGGATCTTGAAGAAGCACCGCTTGTAACGGAAACCGAAAGAATCTTGTTTGTAGCCAGTAAATGAAAGAAGAGGTCAAGATCCCCGTTCGTACATCCCTGTACGAGTGAAGGTCTGACCTCTTCTTTTTTTTATTTTTAGAAGGAAATGAGATATATGTTACGAATATTAATAAGGATGGCCGAACTGCTTCTCAACTTCGTGAAGATCCTCTGCAAACTTTTCATGTGTCGCTTGAAAAAGATGATGGAACATTTCCCCGGTTTCAGCTTCTAAAACCTTGATCCCCTCACCCGTGATTCCACCCTTTACACAAACCTTTTCCTGCAAGGTCGGCAATGTATAAACTCCTTTACCAAGCAGTTCCCCTAAGCCAACCAGCATGTTTTCAGTCAAAGTCGTAGCGGTTTCTTTATCTATCTTCGTCGTTTGGCAAGCCGCGTCAATAAAAGCTTGTGCTAAATAGCTGAAGAAGGCAGGACCGCAGCTGACGATATCGGAAGCTACCCGTGTAATATCATTTTCAATAATGACCGGTGCCGATATGGCGGAGGCCAAATCAAATAAAGCTGACATTTTCTCCTTACTGCAGCTCTCGCTGAAACTCAGTAACGATACTCCTGAACCCACACGGTTCGTTATGCTCGGTATAAAACGGGCACAGGGGGCATTCACTGCCGATTCAAGCTGGGAGACTGAAACAGGGCTTGTGATGGAAATAACCAGCTGATCCCTTTTTATATGATGTTTGATTCCCTGCAACAGGCTATCTATTTGTAATGGTTTTACACAGATAAAAATAAAGTCCGCTTGCTGGACGATTTCGAAAGCGCTCTCCGCAACCCCGATACCAGGGTGTTTTTCTTTCAGCGTCAATGCTTTGGAAATTGTTCGATTAGTAATGATTAGATCAGCCGGATTCAATATTTTTGCCTCCAGCCACGCCTCGATTAAAATGGTCCCCATATTGCCGGTTCCGATTACACCGATTTTCTTCAATGCCGATCAACTCCTCTCACTTAAGCGATTGATTCTCCTAGAAACCCTATGTATTTTTAATCTGTCCTATGACAATGTATTGTGCGAAAACTAGCAAGGAGGAAAATGAATGGAAAAAATTTTAAAAAAGAAAATGGCGATGATTACCGTTGCGTTGGTATCTGGGGCAGCAGGAATTTACTTTTTTTTGCAACAAGGGAAAGGTCCGGTTGATACGGAAGATATATTTGCTGTTACGGCAAATGAAGATAAAATCGAACAAAGTGAAAATGAAACGCCTGCCGAACCAGTAATCATTAAAGTGGATGTTAAAGGAGCGGTGCAGGCCCCAGGCTTATTTACGGCCCAGGCAGGTGACCGGGTAATCGATTTGATCACAGATGCGGGCAGTTTTACGGACAAGGCCGATAAGGATAAAGTGAACTTTGCCCAAATCGTTGAAGACCAAATGGTCATCTATGTACCGGAAATAGGTGAAGAAGACAAGGGAATCTTGGAGGATATACAAGTCGGTTCGCCTGATAATGCCGCCGCTAAGGGGCCGTCAGGGAGACAGGTGAACTTGAATACAGCTACGCAGGAAGATTTGGAAACACTGACGGGAATTGGACCATCCAAAGCGATTGCGATCCTGGAATACAGGGAAAAAGTGGGGAAATTCAAGCAGGTAGATGAATTGAAGAAGGTATCGGGAATCGGCGATAAAACGTTTGAAAAGTTACAGGATTCCATTTCGGTGCAATGAATGATTGAATTTGCTACACAAATGGACAGGAAGAGGGTAAAATTGAAGAAAATCATTCTAGGGAGTAAGGGGATACAACATGAACAGGATTAGTTGGGATCAATATTTCATGGCGCAAAGCCATTTATTAGCTTTAAGAAGCACATGTACACGACTCGCTGTAGGAGCGACGATCGTCCGGGATAACCGGATCATTGCGGGAGGATATAATGGGTCCATTGCAGGAGGGACGCACTGTATTGATGATGGCTGTTATGTAATTGATAATCATTGTGTCAGAACGATACATGCTGAAATGAATGCACTTTTACAATGTGCGAAATTTGGAGTGCCAGCTGATGGGGCAGAAATATATGTGACACATTTTCCATGTCTTCAGTGCTGTAAATCACTCATCCAAGCTGGAATCAAAGCTGTTTATTATGCGGAGGATTACAAAAACCATCCATATGCCCTGGAGTTATTTAAACAGGCTGGTGTCAAGACAGAAAAGGTCGAAGCGAAAGGGGCCATAGATGTTAATGGAAAAGAGAAAAAGGACTTTGTGTTCTCGTTGCTAGCTCAACTTGAACGAACAGGTCTTGGAAAAGAAGCTGTATTGGAGCTGGAAAAGCAGGCCAAACAGATATTTGACAATTAAATAGGACGGGGGGCAGGCATGGCTAGACACCTTATCTTATTAGCCGTTTCGGCCACATTTGGGGTTTCGGCCCATTCATTTTTACATGTAGGGCAGCTGATCATTATCCTTATTTTTCTCTGTTTCCTTTATTTATCAGTCGGGTTGAGCGTAAAGGCCCTTAGCTTTCATTTAGTGATCATGGGGATTTTCTTAGGGGCTGCCTCTTTCTCCGATCACCGGAACAACTCTGTATATCATGGAACGGAAAGTCGATTCATCATCACATTTACCGATCCACCGAATATTGATGGAAATTCATTAAAAGGATTCGTTGGCAGTGAGAAAGGCGAGCGGCTAATGCTTCGTTATAACATCACCACCGAACAAGAAAAAGCAAAGCTTAGCCAGCTTCTGCGAATCGGTTTATCATGTCCGGCCGAAGGGAATTTGCAAGTTCCCGACAAAAACAGGAATGAAAACAGTTTCGATTACCAGCGTTATCTTTTGCGACAAGGCACCCATTGGATATTTAAAGCTGATTCCATTTCATTTCGAGAATGCCAAGAGGTTGGAAACTCGATTGTCGTTTCGATTCGTAATTTGCGAATGAAGGGAGTTGGGTATATTAGTGAACACTTTCCGGAAGAATCGAGCGGTTTTGTCAAAGCTCTCATATTCGGCGACCAGACAGATATAGATGAAGTCGACCTTACTAATTATCAGCGGTTGGGTCTGGTTCATTTACTGGCGATTTCCGGTCTTCATGTAAGTTTTTTAACGGGAATGTTATTTTATCTTGGCATCAGGGTTGGAATTACAAGGGAAAATATGATGGTGGCCATTCTGATTTTCCTTCCAATTTACATGATACTTTCAGGTGCTAGCCCATCAGTGGTTAGATCGTGTTTAATGGCTATGCTTTTCTTTTTACTCCTGCTGTTCAAAAAGCGAATCTCGGCGGGTGCCACAATTGCATCGGTTTACATGGCACTGTTGTTTTTTAAGCCTAATATGCTCTATGATATAGGCTTTCAGCTTTCATTCGCAGTCACTTTCTCCATTATCATGTCTTCAAGCATTTTCTTACAATACCCGCAAAAAACGATGCAGCTATTTATCATCAGTTCCATATCCCAATTGGTTGCCCTTCCCATTTTACTTTTTCACTTTTTTGAAGTATCTTTTCTTGGCGTGTTCTTGAACGTATTGTATATTCCTCTTTATTCCATCATCTTGCTGCCATTTTCACTGATTACCCTTTTCATTCATTTATTGCTACCTTCCCTAGGGCAACCCCTCATATCAATTTTGAACTTCACTTTCATGCTCTCTAATAAAGCCGCGGATGCGGTATCGGATTTGCCCCTTGCATCCATTACGTTTGGAAAACCGCCTTTCATCATGATGACATTACTTGTTATTTCCCTTTTAGGGTTATACCTGACTTGGGATGAATCTTTTGAAAAATGTAAAATCTGGTGCGGAATCATGATTGTCCTTTTGCTTTTTCAATATAATTTACAAAGGTTCTCACCTTTTGGTGAAGTACAGATAATCGATGTTGGACAAGGTGACTCCATTTTAATTATCCTGCCGTTCAATCGCGGTAATTATCTGATTGATACGGGAGGGCAAATTACATTTCCAATCGAAACATGGGCAAAAAGGAGAAAGAAATTCAATACGGCGGATGATATCATTATTCCATTATTGAAAAGTAAGGGAATCCAGCACTTGGACAAACTGATTTTAACTCATGCAGATTCAGATCATATGGGAAGTGCAAAGGAATTAATTGAAAATTTCAAGGTGAGGGAGATTGTTATTGGAGGCTGGAGTGAAGAGCATTATCGGGATTTGGATTTTGTGTCCATTGCAAGAGTTAAAAAGATTAAAATGACGGTTACGAAGAGGGGGGATCATTGGGCAGTGGGCGAAGCTGCGTTTTCCGTGCTAAGTCCATATGAAAAAAAAGAGGATAAGAATGATTCCTCGATAGTTCTATTAGCAAAGCTTGGGGGATTGTCATGGCTATTGACTGGAGATATGGGAGAAGAGGGGGAAAGGGAACTGTTAAGCACATTTCCGCAGCTGCAGGCGGATATCTTGAAGGTTGGTCACCATGGCAGTAAAACATCTTCTTCCACGCCCTTCCTTGAACAGCTACAGTCGAAAGCTGCGCTTATTTCAGTTGGAAAGGATAATCGCTACGGTCACCCTCATGGAGACGTAATTGGAAATCTGGAGGGAAATGGCATTAAGGTGTTCAGGACGGATGAGGATGGAGCTATTATTTACAAGTATTATAAAAGTAAAGGAACCTTTCGGAAGACTCTTCCATAGTATGTAGAAAATCAATAAGAAAGAGACTGCAACGGCAGCCTCCTTCAGGAAAAATAAGTGCATGTAGTAAATGAAATCAGGATCCGACAGCTTTAATGACGACAGCTATGGTGAACATGGCGGCGAAAAATACAAAAGAACCGATGAATCCCATAGCGGAATCAGCGACGTCATCTGTTTTTGATTGGACATTCTTTTCGAATTCGTTCATTGTTTACCCCTCCTATTTCTGCTAATAGTATAAAACATTACCAAAAAAAAATCTACAGGCTACACTTCTTCATTTCCTTTACTGACAAGAGTTGTCACAAATAGTTTGGGATTTTGAGGTCAAAATAAAAGTACAAACAAAGCAAGCCAAAAAGCAAAGCTCAATTTTTGAATTCTACATGAATACTTTACCCGCTTTCAAGGGAGATTACCCGGGCCTTTCTTGAAAGTGTTCATATAGATCCGGAATTAGCCCTTTAGAGGGCTAGTTCCCTTTATAGCTTGTCAAATGGTCCATCCACCTATACCATTAGAGAAGAATACATAAAAAAGAGGCGGATTCTATTGGTATTAGACGTATGGAAAAGTATAAAAAAAGGGCAATTCGCGCCAGTATACATGTTATATGGAACGGAGGCCTATCTAATTAATGAAACGAAGCAGCTATTGATCGAGAATGTCCTTCACGAAGATGAGATGGATTTTAACTTTTCTCAATTTGATTTGGAAGAGACGCCTGTTGAAACAGCGCTTGAAGATGTTGAAACCCTCCCGTTTATCGGGGAAAGGCGTCTTGTTTTCATGCAAAACCCATTTTTTCTGACAGCTGAAAAAACGAAGTCAAGAGTTGAACATAATGTGAAAAGGCTTGAAGCCTATTTGGCTGATCCCGTTCCTTATTCTATTGTCGTGTTGACCGCACCTTATGAGAAACTGGATGAACGGAAAAAAATCACCAAGGAACTGAAGCGTAAGGCGGTCCTCGTTGAGGCAAAGAAGCTTGGTGACCATGAATTAAAGGGGTGGGTGAAGGAGCGGGTCGCAGCCTCTTCCGTCCAAATAGATGAACAAGCTACAGAGCTTTTACTTGAACTTGCAGGAACGAATCTGATGATGCTAACAAATGAATTGGATAAAATGGTGCTTTATGCTGAAGCTAATAAACACATTACGGTCGAGGTAGTGGAAAAGCTGGTCGCTAAATCCCTTGAGCAGAATATCTTCACGCTTGTTGACCATGTTTTGCAGCGGAAGATGGAGAGTGCCATGACGATTTTACACGATCTTCTCAGGCAGAATGAAGAGCCGATCAAGATATTGAGTGTTATGGCGGGACAGGTCAGGTTAATGTATCAGGTGAAAGAGCTTTCACGTCAAGGCTATAGCCAGCAAAAAATTGCAGGACAACTGAAGGTGCACCCTTACAGGGTAAAGCTGGCACTTGAAAAGACGGGAAAATTCCAGGAACGCGAGCTGTTGAGCATCATGAACGACTTAGCGGAGGCGGATTATAAAATGAAGACTGGACAGGCAGATAAGGCGATAACACTTGAATTGCTGCTCTTGAAAATTAGATGATAAAAAAGGTGGCAGAAACCCTGTCACCTTTTTTGAACAAAAAAACACGCACAAAAAAAACGATCCAATTGGATCGTTTAATTTTTTGTCATTATGCGTTAAGAGCGTTAAGTCTTTTCGCTAAACGAGATTTTTTACGGGCTGCCGCATTTTTATGGATTAATCCTTTAGATGCAGCTTTGTCTAATTTCACAGCAGCTGTTAATAGAGCTTCTTTAGCAGCTTCAACGTTTTCACCAGCTAATGCAACTTCAGCATTTTTCACTGTAGTACGCATAGTTGATCTAACAGTAATGTTATGAACGCGTTTTTTGTCGTTAATTTTTACACGTTTAATAGCAGATTTAATGTTTGGCATTCCGTTCACCTCCTACAAAGAAATCGAGATTATATGAACTCGACTTTTCAAATCCATATCAAATAGCACAAGTGATATTCTATCAGACTGCTCATAAATATGCAATACTTCAGATTGAGAATCGAAAAGGAATTATAATTTCAGGAATAAATTCATCTCGTCATGGTTCATTGTACCAAAAAAATGAATAATAAAAAAGCAAAAACGACAGAATGTTTAAGAGAGACTATGGAAATTACTAGATTAGATATCAATTCAAACATCAGGAGGCCGTTATGGAAAATAATTTGGACCTTAGAGAATACGGAATTCGAACAGATTTGGCGATTGAAGCAAAGGAAATTGCCCTTGAACATAAAGGTGTTGTTGAGGAAGTGGATGTATCCCGAATCGAAGGGGTCATTATTAAGGAAAAAGAAGTGGATGATCTGAAGGTATCCTTAGTCGAGGTCACGGCTGAGGGGGAAAAAGAAATCGGTAAAAAAAAGGGCAGCTACTTGACCATCGAAGTCCAGGGGATCCGCCAGCAGGATACGGATACCCAGCAGCGGGTGGAAAAGGTGTTTGCCAACGAACTGGCTTACTTCTTGCAACGGAATAAAATCACCAAAGAAAGCAGTTGTTTAGTTGTCGGACTTGGTAATTGGAATGTTACTCCCGATGCTCTAGGGCCTGCTGTCGTTGAGAATCTTGTAGTCACGAGGCATTTGTTCGAATTGCAGCCGGAGTCCGTCAAGGAAGGCTATCGCCCGGTCAGTGCGATTTCCCCTGGTGTGATGGGGATTACGGGAATCGAGACGAGTGACATCATAAAAGGGGTCATCGAAAAAAGTAACCCTGATTTCCTGATCGTCGTTGATGCCTTGGCTGCCCGTTCGATCGACCGTGTGAATTCAACGATTCAAATTACGGATACAGGCATCCATCCAGGTTCTGGTGTCGGAAATAAACGAAAAGAATTGAGTCAGGAAACACTGGGAGTTCCTGTTATAGCTATTGGAATACCAACCGTAGTAGATGCCGTATCCATTGCCAGTGATACGATTGATTATATATTGAAGCATTTTGGCAAGGAATTGAATGAAGGGGACAGACCATCACGTTCATTGGCACCCGCTGGATTCAGTTTTGGAAAACGTACAAAGCTGACCGAAGAGGATATGCCAGGCGAAAAGGAACGCCAAACCTTCTTGGGGATGATAGGTGTCCTCCCTGATGAAGAGAAACGGAAATTGATATATGAGGTGCTGTCACCGCTTGGCCAAAATTTAATGGTTACACCGAAGGAAGTGGATGTTTTCATTGAGGATATGGCCAATTTGATAGCCAATGGGTTAAATGCAGCGCTGCATCATTCAATAAATCAAGAAAATACCGGTTACTATACCCGTTAAATCATTTTAAGTGCCCAAAAATGGTGTTCTACCCTTTCTAGCAAAGTCATAGGTATTAATAGACAAGCTATAGAGAGGGTGGAAGAATGAAAAGAAGAAATTCGCCAGGAATCATAACAGCCATTCACGGATCAACAATAATAAAAACTTTTCTAGGTATTCTCGCCTTGCTTCTTTTTGTTTTTTCAGTCAGCGGGGTCATGACTTCCCTAAGACCGGAATATCGGATATCCTCGAATTCCGTACATACCGTTGCGAACCAATTTTCAGGAAAAATGCTGTTCGCGATGCTGGCAAATGAAAATCATTATTTTTTTAATGCCCTGCCAGAAGGTAAGCAGGAATCGGTGATCACGAATCAATTGATAAAAGTCTCGACTAACATTTCATTTGAGGACCCGCGAAGTTTACTTGGCCGCGAACTTCCTGGCTTCTCGATTTTTGATAATGAAATCCTCGTGGCTGGGGAGGGGACGAATTATACGAATATGCCGTTTGAATCCTCACCGCCAGTAGACGTCCTGAATGAAGAAAGGGATGCATCCCTGCAAAACCTGGATGAGATTGAAGAACCGGAAAAAGGAGTGGCCAATCAGCCGAATCAAACGACCAATGGCCGGAAAGTGGTCGAGATTTATCATAGCCATAACCGGGAATCGTACCTTCCTTATTTAAAAGGCGTGACCAATCCGGATCTGGCCTACCATTCTAAAATCAATATTACGAAACTCGGGAAAAGGATGGTTGAAGATCTGGCTGATAAGGGGATTGGTTCCTCGCTCGATAAAACGGATATCATGGGAAATCTCAATAATAAAGGATTGAATTATACCAAATCCTATCAAGAATCCCGAAAGTCAGTCCAGACGGCATTGGCCACTAACAAAGATTTGGAATATCTGATTGATATCCATCGCGATGCAAAGCGGAAAAAAGATACGACAATTACGATCAAAGGTAAAGAGTATGCCAAAATCGCCTTCGTGATCGGGGGCAATAATCCGAACTATGAAAAAAATGCCGCACTTGCCAATAAGCTTCATATAGCTTTGGAGAAAAAATACCCAGGGATTTCACGCGGGCTTATGAAACAGGGCGGAACTAGACATAATGGTATATATAATCAGGATTTGTCAGGCAATGCCATGCTCATTGAAATTGGCGGTGTTGATAATACATTCGAGGAAATGTACTTAACCGTTGATGCCTTTAGCGATGCTTTCAGCGAATTTTATTGGGATGCCAAGGCAGTGGATAAAACGACTGGGGAATCGGAAGCGAAGTAATTGAAAGGAGTTCTCTATCATGGTTCGATTTTGGTTGAAATGTACAGGGATTGTACTCGTATTATTTTTAGGTGTCCTTATTGGGATGCAGCAAGCGAACGATGGGATGAAAAAAATGAAGGGGTATGAGGATCCCTCTTTGAATAGTGCATTCATCATTAACCAATCGGACAAAGGGGAGATGGAAGCGGATATCCTTGGACAAAAAGTAACAAGTCATGATTTGGAGGCGAAAAAAGAAAAGCTTGAAGAAATGAAAGCATTCAACTTTTTCTCTACGATCGGCAAAGCACTTGGAGATACCATATCAGGGGCCTTCCAAGCACTTATCGATATGATTTAGGTGTGGAATAAGTTGAGTGTTCCCTATCCAAAGGCTGCATCCGAATCCGGAATGCAGCCTTTTTTTATGCTTTGCCCTGTAATGATGCTTCTTTTGTAACTATTCTGTTGAATCTTGCATTTTCTATTGATATAATAAAAAATAGTGTATTGTGTCGACTAGTGGGAGTGAACGTCATGAATAGAGAAGAAAAATTAAAAAGACAATCAAAGATTCGTAACTTTTCCATCATCGCTCATATTGATCATGGTAAATCTACATTGGCGGATCGTATCATTGAAAAAACGAACGCCATGACTCAGCGTGAAATGAAGAGTCAACTGTTGGATTCCATGGATTTAGAGCGTGAGCGTGGAATTACGATTAAATTGAATGCGATTCAATTGAAATATAATGCGAAAGATGGCGAAGAATATATTTTCCATCTTATTGATACACCGGGACATGTCGATTTTACGTATGAAGTGTCACGAAGCCTTGCAGCTTGTGAAGGGGCTGTCCTTGTTGTCGATGCGGCACAGGGTATTGAGGCCCAAACGCTTGCAAACGTGTATTTAGCTTTGGACAACAATCTGGAAATCATTCCGGTCATCAATAAAATTGATTTGCCGAGTGCTGATCCAGAACGGGTACGTGGAGAAATCGAGGAAGTAATCGGGTTGGATGCTTCCGATGCAGTTTTGGCTTCAGCTAAAGCGGGAATCGGAATCGAGGAGATTTTGGAGCAGGTCGTTGAATTGGTCCCAGCTCCACAGGGAGATCCCGATGCCCCGTTCAAGGCGCTTATTTTCGATTCACTGTTTGATGCGTACCGCGGTGTGGTTGCTTATATCCGTGTTGTTGAAGGTTCCATTAAAGTGGGCGACAAAATCAAAATGATGTCCACGGGCAAGGAATTTGATGTAACCGAATTGGGTGTCTTCAATCCAAAGACCCAGCTGTTGGATGAACTGAACGTCGGTGATGTAGGTTTCCTTACGGCAGCCATTAAAAACGTTGGTGATACGACTGTTGGTGATACGATTACCAGTGCCGTGAATAGTGCGACAGAACCATTGCCGGGCTACCGGAAGATGAATCCGATGGTATATTGCGGTCTATACCCAATTGACGCATCGAAATTCAATGATTTACGGGATGCGTTAGAGAAATTGGAATTGAACGATTCAGCGCTGCAGTTCGAAGCGGAATCATCGCAAGCATTGGGCTTCGGTTTCCGTTGCGGATTCCTTGGACTCCTTCATATGGAAATTATCCAGGAACGGATTGAACGTGAATTCAAAATTGATCTGATCACAACTGCGCCGAGTGTTATTTATGATGTGATCCAAACAGACGGAACGGTCCTGAAAGTAGATAACCCGTCTAATATGCCAGATGCTCAAAAGATTGAACGGGTCGAGGAGCCGTACGTCAAAGCGACGATGATGGCACCGACGGAGTTCGTCGGAACGATCATGGAAATCTGTCAAAATAAACGCGGCAACTTCATTGATATGGAATATATCGATGAGACCCGTGTGAGCATTCATTATGAAATACCTTTATCGGAAATCGTGTATGATTTCTTCGATCAATTGAAATCCAATACAAGAGGCTATGCTTCATTCGATTATGAGTTGATTGGCTACAAACCGTCCAAGCTTGTGAAGATGGATATCTTACTGAATGCTGAAACTGTCGATGCTTTAAGTTTCATCGTTCATAAGGACTTTGCCTATGAACGCGGTAAAGTCATTGTTGAAAAATTGAAGAAATTGATTCCAAGACAACAATTCGAAGTGCCGATCCAAGCGGCAATCGGGCAAAAAATCGTGGCCCGTTCTTCGATTAGTGCAATGCGCAAAAACGTATTGGCTAAATGTTACGGCGGCGATATTTCCCGTAAACGTAAGTTGCTCGAAAAACAGAAAGAAGGTAAAAAGCGGATGAAACAGGTAGGTTCCGTTGAAGTGCCGCAAGAAGCTTTCATGGCTGTTTTGAAAATGGATGATACGACACCAAAAAAATAAATAAAATAAACGATAGATAGAAAAAAGAGGGTAGAGGAGATCTAGCCTCTTTTTCTATCGACTCATTCGATTAAAAGGTTGTGAACACAATGATTAAAAGCGCCTACCTCCATATACCATTTTGTGAACATATTTGTCACTATTGTGATTTTAATAAAGTGTTTTTGCAGGGACAGCCGGTCGACGATTATTTACAGATGATGAAAAGGGAAATGGTGATGCAGCTTTCCAAATACCCGACTGCAGGATTGGATACTGTTTTTGTCGGTGGAGGGACACCGACCTCTCTAGATGAAAAGCAGCTTGCATTCTTATGTGAAGCAATCAATGAAACCCTGCCATTTGACCCCGAAAAGGCTGAATATACATTTGAAGCCAATCCAGGGGATCTTTCGAGAGAAAAACTCGAGATACTTTATCATTCAGGTGTCAATAGACTTAGCTTTGGTGTGCAAAGCTTCAATGATGAATTATTAAAACGAATTGGCCGGACCCACCGGGCTCTAGAAGTATATGAAACGATTCATCTGGCTCAAGAGGTTGGCTTTACGAATATCAGCATCGATTTGATTTATGGATTGCCGGGCCAAACGATGGAAGATTTCAATGATACGCTGGATAAAGCGATTGCCCTTCAATTGCCGCATTATTCGAGCTACTCATTGATCGTTGAACCGAAGACGGTTTTTTATAATCAGATGCGAAGGGGTAAATTAAGCCTGCCGCCGCAGGAGCTCGAGGCTTCGATGTATGAGAGGCTGATGGAAGAGATGGAGAAGCATGGTCTGCATCAATATGAAATCAGTAATTTTGCCCGTGAAGGGTTTGAAAGCCGGCACAATCTGACATATTGGGATAATGTGGAGTATTATGGGATTGGTGCCGGTGCACATGGCTATACTGGAGGAACAAGAGTGGCCAATCATGGTCCGGTGAAGAAATATATCGCACCATTGATGGCGAACCAGCTGCCTGTTTTGGAGGAGCACCCAGTACCGCTTCATGAACGGATGGAAGAGGAGATGTTTTTGGGTCTCCGAAAAACGGAAGGAGTTTCATTGGAAAACTTCAAGAATAAATTTTTTGTTGAAATGACGGAGATTTTCAGGAAACCGCTCGAAGAAGAATCGGCAAAGGGTCTGCTTAAGATAGAAGGCGGGTTCGTGCGCTTAACCGAACGGGGAAAATTGCTTGGAAATGAAGTGTTCCAATCATTTTTAGGCGTTATTGATTCCGAGTGAAGTAAATCTATGTTATTTTAACGATGAATTAGGGGTTTTCATTGTTGACATCATAAGCTTCATTTGATAATTTATTAGTATATTAGCACTCGGAGAGACAGAGTGCTAACAGAGGTGATCATACATGCTAACTGATCGTCAATTATTGATTCTACAAGTGATAATCGAGGATTTTATCCATTCTGCACAGCCAGTTGGGTCACGAAGCTTGTCGAAGAAAGATGAAATTACGTTCAGCTCTGCCACAATTCGAAACGAAATGTCCGATCTTGAAGAAATGGGATTTTTAGAAAAAACCCATACTTCTTCCGGTAGGATTCCTTCTGAAAAAGGGTATAGATATTATGTGGATCATTTACTTTCTCCTCAAGCTCCGAAAAAGAATGAAATGAAGATATTAAAATCCGTTTTTGTAGAACGAATTTATGAATTGGAAAAGATCGTTCAAAAGTCAGCGAAAATACTTTCGGAACTGACGAATTATACGGCGATTGTACTGGGGCCAAAAGTGAATGAGCATAAGCTGAAAAAAATCCAGATCATTCCTCTGAGCCCAGAAACGGCAATAGCCATCATTATCACTGATACAGGTCATGTGGAAAATCGAATGATTTCCTTACCGCCTTCTTTGGATATAAACGAAATTGAAAAGATGGTGAACATATTAAATTCCCGTTTAGTCGATGTTCCGCTGGTTGATCTAAAGGATAAGATTTATAAGGAAGTGGCTGTTCTTTTGAGCCGTCACATCCATAACTATGGATCGATGGTCTCGGTCCTGGCGGATACCCTGACGGACACAAAACCCGAAAAGATATTTTTCGGCGGGAAAACGAATATGCTGAGGCAGCCGGAGTTCCATGATATTGCTAAAGTAAGCACGCTTTTATCAATGATTGAGCAGGAACAGGGATTTTATGAACTCATTACCCAAAATCCATCGGGCATCCACGTCAAGATTGGCCGTGAAAATCAAAACACAGTGCTCGATGACTGCAGTTTGATTACGGCAACCTACTCAATCGGGCAGGAGCAAGTGGGCACATTAGCCATATTGGGTCCAACGAGAATGGAATATTCGAGAGTGATCAGTTTGCTTTCGTTTTTCTCGAAAGATTTAACGGCCCTGATGACAAAACTGTATCAAAAATAGGAGCAAAGGTAATATTGTTAAGGTGGCGGAGGTCATACTCCGCAGCCTGACGTATTACTTTAGCATAAATTGTATAACCCTTTTAGGGAGGTGAGATTGTGACAGAAAATAAAAACGAAGAACAAACATTGGAAAATGAAACAATCGAGGAAAGCGCTGCAGATGCAGTTTTCGCTGAAGATGAAATTCCAGCTGAACAAAACCAGGAGGAAACTCCGGTTGAAAAAGATGAACTTCAATTGGCTCATGAAAAGATTGCTGAGCTTCAGGCAAAAATCGAAGAAATGGATAACCGTTATCTTCGTCTGCAGGCCGATTTTGATAATTCAAGACGCCGTGCCAAGCTTGATATGGAGGCGGCTCAAAAATATAGAGTTCAAAGTATTGCCGTTGATTTAGTGGAGGCTCTTGATAATTTTGAAAGAGCTACAAAAATCGAAGCGGAAAATGAACAGACGAAATCCCTGCTATCTGGCATGGAAATGGTCTACAAAGCGATTACTGATGCATTGACTAAAGAAGGCATCGAACCGATTAGTTCGGTTGGTGAAGAGTTCGATCCGCGTTTGCATCAAGCGGTCATGCAAGTTCAAGATGAAAACTTCGGTTCTAACATCGTCGTCGAGGAATTCCAAAAAGGATACCTTCTTAAAGACCGTGTTATTCGACCTGCAATGGTAAAAGTGAACGAATAAGATTTTTACATATAATAATTGGGAGGTAGTGAAACTATGAGCAAGATTATTGGTATTGACTTAGGTACAACAAACTCTTGTGTATCTGTACTTGAAGGCGGGGAACCAAAAGTAATCCCGAATCCAGAAGGAAACCGTACAACACCATCCGTAGTGGCATTCAAAAATGGAGAAAGACAAGTGGGGGAAGTGGCAAAACGCCAAGCGATTACTAACCCTAACACGATCATTTCCATTAAACGCCATATGGGTACCGACCATAAAGAAGTAATTGAAGGAAAAGAATACTCACCTCAGGAAGTGTCTGCAATCATCCTTCAATACCTAAAATCATACGCTGAAGAGTATCTTGGCGAAAAAGTTACAAAAGCGGTTATCACTGTACCTGCTTATTTCAATGATGCAGAACGTCAAGCAACTAAGGATGCCGGTCAAATTGCTGGTCTTGAAGTGGAACGTATCATCAACGAACCGACAGCTGCAGCACTTGCATACGGTTTGGATAAAACGGAAGAAGATCAAACGATCCTTGTATTCGACCTTGGCGGCGGTACATTTGACGTATCGATCATGGAACTTGGGGATGGCGTTTTCGAAGTTAAGTCGACAGCCGGTGACAACCGTCTAGGTGGAGATGATTTCGACCAAGTCATCATCGATTACCTAGTAGAAGCATTCAAGAAAGAAAACGGAATCGACCTTTCAAAAGACAAAATGGCGGTTCAACGTTTGAAAGATGCAGCTGAAAAAGCGAAAAAAGATCTTTCCGGCGTAACTTCAACTCAAATTTCTTTACCATTCATCACAGCTGGAGATGCTGGCCCGCTTCACCTGGACGTAACGATGACTAGAGCTAAATTCGATGAGCTTTCTTCAGGTCTTGTGGAACGCACTATGGGACCAACTCGTCAAGCATTGAAAGATGCTGGCCTTTCAGCATCTGAAATCGACAAAGTAATCCTTGTTGGCGGATCTACACGTATTCCTGCGGTTGTTGAAGCGATCAAAAAGGAAATCGGTCAAGAACCAAGCAAAGGTGTAAACCCTGATGAAGTAGTGGCCATGGGTGCTGCAATTCAAGGTGGCGTATTGACAGGGGATGTTAAAGATGTAGTCCTTCTGGATGTAACTCCACTTTCACTTGGAATTGAAACGATGGGCGGAGTATTCACGAAACTGATTGACCGTAATACTACGATTCCGACAAGTAAATCACAAGTATTCTCGACAGCGGCTGATAATCAAACGGCAGTTGATATCCATGTCCTGCAAGGTGAACGTCCAATGTCAGCGGATAACAAAACTCTTGGTCGTTTCCAATTGAGTGACATTCCACCGGCACCGCGTGGAATTCCACAAGTTGAAGTGACATTCGATATCGATAAAAATGGTATCGTGAACGTTCGTGCGAAAGATCTTGGCACGAACAAAGAACAAGCGATCACCATCAAATCATCTTCAGGCCTTTCTGATGAAGAAATCGACCGCATGGTACGTGAGGCGGAAGAAAATGCCGATAGCGATAAACAACGTAAAGAAGAAGTCGAACTTCGTAACGAAGCTGATCAATTAGTTTTCCAAACGGAAAAAACGCTTAAAGATCTAGAAGGTAAAGTTGACGAAGCGGAAGTAACTAAAGCGAATGAAGCGAAGGACGAACTGAAAGCTGCAATCGAGAAAAATGAGCTTGAAGAAATCCGCGTGAAAAAAGATGCACTTAATGAAATCGTTCAAGCTTTGACAATGAAGCTTTATGAAGAAGCGGCAAAAGCTCAGCAAGCTGGCGAAGCCGGTGCTGGCGAATCTGCTCAGGACGATAATGTAGTTGATGCAGAGTACACGGAAGTTAACGAAGAAGAGAAAAAATAAAAAGTGACCCAATCGGGACACTGATATATATTGGGCAGTTGATTTCTGCCTGCCATTGTAGAAAAGTCAAAGTCAGGTTATCTTGACTTTGGCTTTTTTTACAGTGGATGGAATCATTGCCAGGAAGTGTTGGCATCTGATTTTCTTTTGTTCTTACAATCGCTGGTGGGGAATCATGGAAATTTAGAGAGAAATGTGTGCAAATTGGGACTGGCATTACAATTTACAAAAAAGTGTTAAAGCCGTTTGTACTTTTCTAGTTGATTATTATCTTCGTTCAGTGATAATATTACCTTTATGTGAATCGAATCGGGAGTGGATTTTAGATATGAGTAAACGCGATTATTATGAGGTGTTAGGCCTTTCGAAGAGTGCTTCGAAGGATGAAATCAAAAAAGCGTATCGTAAGCTCTCCAAACAATATCACCCTGATATTAATAAAGCGGACGATGCTGCGGATAAATTTAAAGAAATCAAGGAAGCTTACGAAGTATTGAGCGACGACCAGAAAAAGGCCCATTATGACCAATTCGGACATACAGATCCAAATCAGGGCTTTGGCGGTCAGGACTTTGGTGGTTTCGGCGGTTTTGAAGATATTTTCAGCAGTTTCTTTGGGGGCGGCGGACGCAGGAGAGATCCGAATGCACCACGTCAAGGGGCGGATTTACAGTATACGATGACGCTTTCTTTTGAAGAGGCTGCATTTGGAAAAGAGACTGAAATTGAAATTCCGCGTGAAGAGAATTGTGATACATGCAAAGGATCAGGTGCAAAACCAGGTACAAAAGTGGAAAACTGTTCACATTGTCATGGGACCGGTCAATTGAATGTAGAACAAAACACAGCGTTCGGAAGGATTGTGAACCGGAGAGCATGTCATCATTGTCAAGGAACAGGAAAAATCATTCCTAATAAATGTTCAACATGCGGCGGGGACGGAAAAGTCCAAAAACGTAAAAAGATCCAAGTTAAGGTGCCAGCAGGAATTGATGATGGCCAGCAATTGCGTGTAACCGGACAAGGCGAGCCAGGAATCAATGGCGGACCAGCCGGAGATCTGTATGTAGTCTTCCATGTGCGCAGTCATGAATTCTTTGAGCGGGATGGCGATGATATCTATTGTGAAATGCCTGTTACTTTTGCTCAGGCCGCACTAGGGGATGAAATAGAAGTTCCGACCCTTCATGGAAAAGTGAAGCTGAAGATCCCTGCCGGTACACAAACGAGCACGCGCTTCCGTTTAAAAGGCAAAGGTGTTCCTAATGTCAGAGGATATGGCCAAGGAGATCAGCATGTGGTCGTATTAGTGGTCACACCTAAAAAATTAACGGAAAAACAAAAGGACCTGCTTCGTGAGTTCAGCGATATCAGCGGTCAAGGTATTGATGAACATCATGATGGGTTTTTCTCAAAAGTGAAGCGTGCTTTTAAAGATAGGTGAATAAAAGTAAAAGAACAAATTGGGAGTTGGTAGATTATGAAGTGGTCTGAATTTGCAATCCAAACAACGAATGAAGCGGTTGAACCTGTTTCGAATATTCTTCATGAGGCAGGTGCCAGCGGTGTTGTCATTGAGGATCCTCTAGAATTAGTCAAGGAACGCGAAAATGTTTTTGGCGAAATCTACCACTTAAACCCAGATGATTATCCGGATGAAGGTGTATTGATTAAGGCATATTTGCCAGTTAACAGCTTCCTTGGTGAAACTGTTGATGCTATAAAGGAATCAATTAATAATCTCCTTCATTTTGATATAGACCTTGGGAAGAATGTTGTTTCAATTAGTGAAGTGAATGAAGAAGAGTGGGCGACGGCTTGGAAAAAATATTATAATCCCGTCAAGATTTCCGAACGGTTTACCATCGTGCCGACATGGGAAGATTATACTCCAGTCAGCAGTGACGAATTGATCATTGAACTTGATCCCGGCATGGCCTTCGGAACGGGGACACATCCGACAACGGTCATGTGTATCCAAGCGTTGGAACGTACAGTTCGTCCAGGGGATTTAGTTGTTGATGTAGGAACGGGTTCTGGGGTTCTAAGCATTGCTGCTGCATTATTGGATGCAGAACGAATCCAGTCCCTTGATTTGGATGAAGTGGCTGTACAGTCAGCTATTCAAAATGTGGAACTTAATAACGTGCAGAATAAAGTGTCCGTTTCACAAGGCAACTTGCTGGATGGTGTGAATGAACAAGCGGATGTCGTCGTGGCTAATATTCTTGCCGAAGTGATCATGCGATTTACGGATGATGTAGCGAAAGTGGTTAAACCTGGCGGATATTTCATCGCTTCTGGGATCATTCAACCAAAGAAACAAGATGTGAAGGATGCGATTATAGGATCTGGATTCACCATTGAGGAAACGATCTTGATGGAAGATTGGGTAGCAATAATAGCGAAAAGAAATGATTAATTGAAAAAGTTACTCTGATTATCGGGTATTTTGATAGTCAGAGTACCTTTTTTTAGCTTGAATCCTTGCATGGCTTGCATTCGGGAAACCTGACTGTTAGCCGCTGTATGTATTTTAGACTAGATGAAGTAGGTGGCAGTGTGCAACGGTATTTTCTTAACGAAGAAGACATCAATGGAAACAGGGTGACGATATCAGGTGATGATTTTCACCATATCTCCAGGGTGATGAGAATGGGACCGGGAGAGCGGATAATCACGGTGAAAGCTAATGGTATGACTGCTGTCACGGAAATTTCCGAAATAACTGATGATGTTGTTATAGGGACTGTTATCGAATGGAAGAATGAAGAAAAGGAACTTCCTGTGAGGGTTGTGATAGCGAGCGGTCTGCCTAAAGGGGATAAATTGGAATATATCGTACAAAAGGGTACGGAACTGGGTGCGGTTGAGTTTATCCCTTTTATTGCTGCTCGTTCGGTGGTAAAATGGGACCACAAAAAGGTAGGCAAGAAATTGGAGAGGCTCCAGAAGATTTCAAAAGAGGCGGCCGAGCAATCTCACCGCACTGTTATCCCTGCCATCAAGGAGCCGATGACGGCAGATCAGCTAGCTGGGTATGCTTCCGGTTTCAATCATAAATTAATCGCTTTTGAAGAAGAGGCAAAGCGGGGGGAAACTTCTGTACTCGCTTCGGTCCTGAAGGATATCACCGGAGGGCAATCGATCTTATTTGTCTTTGGTCCTGAAGGTGGTTTAGCAGATAAGGAAATTGAAAAACTGTCTGATGCCGGTTTTGTAGCTTGCGGTCTTGGACCAAGAATATTAAGAACTGAAACAGCACCTTTATATGCACTTTCCGCTGTTTCTTATCATGTAGAACTTTTGAGGTGATGAAAAATGGCAACGGTCGCTTTCCATACATTAGGCTGTAAAGTGAATCATTATGAAACAGAGGCTATTTGGCAATTATTTAAAACTGGGGGATATGATCGTGTTGAGTTTGAAAATACATCAGATGTATATGTCATCAACACATGCACGGTGACAAACACTGGCGATAAGAAAAGCCGTCAGGTCATCCGTCGTGCCATTCGTAAAAATCCGAATGCCGTCATAGCGGTAACGGGATGTTACGCTCAGACATCGCCAGCTGAAATCATGGCCATACCAGGTGTGGATATTGTTGTAGGAACACAGGACAGGGTTAAACTTCTTGATTATATCGAGCAATTCAAGGTGGAACGTGAACCAATCAATGCTGTAGGAAATATCATGAAAAACCGTGTCTATGAAGAGTTGGATGTACCTGCTTTTACAGACCGTACACGCGCTTCGCTAAAGATTCAGGAAGGTTGCAATAATTTCTGCACTTTCTGCATCATACCTTGGGCTCGTGGCTTGATGCGTTCCCGCGATCCGAAGGAAGTCGTTCACCAAGCTGAGCAGCTTGTCGAGGCAGGCTATAAGGAGTTAGTCCTGACCGGAATCCATACTGGCGGCTACGGAGACGATTTGAAGGACTATAATTTGGCGATGCTGCTGCGGGACTTGGAAAAAATCGATGGGCTGAAGCGTATCCGTATTTCATCCATTGAAGCCAGCCAAATTACAGATGAGATCATTGAAGTGCTGACGAATTCGAAAAAAGTCGTACGTCATTTGCATATACCAATCCAATCGGGTTCCGATACAGTACTAAAACGGATGAGACGTAAATATACGATGGATTTCTTCGGTGATCGAATCGAAAAGTTGAAAATTGCACTTCCGGGTCTTGCTGTTACCTCTGATGTCATCGTAGGTTTCCCAGGTGAAACCGAAGAAGAATTCATGGAGACATATAACTTTATAGAAAAATATAAATTCTCCGAACTTCATGTTTTCCCTTATTCAAAACGGACAGGGACTCCGGCTGCCCGTATGGAGGATCAAGTGGATGAAGATGTCAAAAATGAACGTGTCCACCGGCTTATCGCTTTGTCGGATCAGCTGGCAAAAGAGTATGCCTCCCGATTCGAGGGTGAAGTTCTGGAAGTCATTCCTGAAACGAAGTTGGAAAATGGCCTTTATGAAGGCTACTCCGATAATTATATGAAAATCGTTTTCCCGGCTTCAGATGAAATGGTCGGTGAAATCGTAAAAGTGAAAATTACAAAGTCTGGCTATCCATTTAGTGAAGGACAGTTCGTGACGATCGTAAAGGATTTACCATTGCAACAAGCATCAAATATTTAAGACGGCTAATTTACGCTGTCTTTTTTTTTATTCTCTGTTTGATGTGTTTTCTTGGAACGTTCGGGTAAAGACTATATATATCGTCAAAGTGGATAAATTATGGTATGATTAGAGGTACGTACAACTAGTTATAGTTTGTTTTGAGGAGGATTATTAATGTCACAAAATGTAGCAGGTTTAATTGACCACACGTTATTAAAAGCAGATGCAACCAAAGAGCAAATTAAGGTATTATGCGAAGAAGCGAGAGAGTATAACTTTGCTTCCGTATGCGTAAACCCGACATGGGTTAAGTATGCAAGCGAACTTTTGGAAGGGTCAGAAGTGAAAGTTTGTACGGTTATCGGGTTCCCTCTAGGTGCAACCACACCGGAAACTAAAGCTTTTGAAACGAAAGATGCCATCAGCAATGGTGCTCACGAAGTCGATATGGTGATCAATATCGGCGCATTGAAGGACAAGGATGATGAGTTGGTAGAGCGGGATATCCGTGCTGTGATAGCTGCATCCACTGGTAAGGCTCTATCGAAAGTAATCATTGAAACCTCTCTATTGACTGAGGAAGAAAAAGTCCGTGCTTGTGAACTGGCAGTAAAAGCGGGAACGGATTATGTTAAAACATCAACTGGTTTTTCGACCGGCGGTGCGACTGTCGAAGATATCACGCTCATGAGAAAAACGGTCGGTCCCGATATCGGTGTCAAAGCTTCAGGTGGTGTCCGCAACACGAGTGATGCCCAGAAAGTGATTGAAGCTGGTGCAACAAGAATTGGTGCGAGTGCAGGTGTCTCCATCGTAAAGGGCTTAACGGCTGAATCCGATTATTGATTTTTTTAAAAGGCGGAGAATAATTTTTCTCCGCCTTTTTTTTATTCCCCTTTTTCCCACCACGTCTGATCGCGCTTGCTTCATTCCTGTCCTAGAAAAAGCTCTCCACGGCAAAAAATGAAAGATGTATCTATTTTGAATTCTCACTAGTTATTTTTGGAACCAGCAACTTTTAAAGAAAACCGCACAAGCGGCGAGTTTCACGAGTTAGAACGGCGAATTCACGAGTAAAGCACCGAAATTCACGAGTAAACGTGCAAAACTCACGAGTAAAGCACCGGAATTCACGAGTAAACGTGCAAAACTCACGAGTAAAAGCGTAAAATTCACGAGTAAAGCACCGAAATTGAGTGAATGTCATGAAAATGCAAAAGAAAACGCCCCAAAATTAAGCCAAAGCACGTAATTTTGAGGAGGAAATTGAAATTCATGAGTAAAAGTGCAAAATTCACGAGTAAAGCACTGAAATTCACGAGTAAAAGCGCAATATCACGAGTAAAAGCGTAAAATTCACGAGTAAAGCACCGGAATTGAGTGAATGTCATGAAAATGCAAAAGAAAACGCCCCAAAATTAAGCTAAAGCGCGCAATTTTGAGGAGGAAATTGAAACTCACGAGTAAAAGTGCAAAATTCACGAGTAAAGCACCGAAATTGAGTGAATGTCATGAAAATGCAAAAGAAAACGCCCCAAAATTAAGCTAAAGCGCGCAATTTTGAGGAGGAAAT
>NZ_JBHZPF010000047.1:0-43598 GCF_042787975.1 Peribacillus sp. YIM B13482 | reverse complement strand
GGCACGCCGCCAGCGTTCGTCCTGAGCCAGGATCAAACTCTCCGAAGAAATGTTTGACTTGCTCATTTTGCTTTTTTTAATAGTGTGTGCTCACTTAAATTTTAACGTTGGCGCTTTGTTTTGTTCAGTTTTCAAAGAGCAATTTCGTTGTCGTTACTTCGTAAGCGACTTTTACATCTTATCATGTTATCAACCATGTTGTCAACATGTTTTTTTATTTTTTTTGTTTTAATGAAGCTGCGAAAGCTGATGTCCCGCAGCGACATGTATTAATATAACACCTATATTATTATTGGTCAACAATAAAAACACATTTTTTTAAAAGTTTTTTGACACTCGATAAAACCGATGATAAACCTCGTGTCCTTTGGTCTCCGATTTGATGACATCGATTACCTTCTTCTCTATCAAATATTCCAGTAAAACACCTAGATCGACTGAATAAAACTTAACTTCCGGATGCTCCATAAGCTCCGCAATCGTCCACGGATCTTCTTTCGTCCCCATTATTTCAACCAAATGCTGTGAACCAGCATTCGTCCTTGAATAAATAAGAAATTCACTCGCAAGGAATAGAAGCTCCAATCTTTTTTCGAGAGTTTCCTCACTGCTGATCAATTCCTTATACAACTTGTAGATTTCAGGCTCCATATGCTTCACTTGGTTCCATACCGTAACCTCTGGATAAAAGCCTTGTTCTATTATTTCCAAACGGGCCAAGTGATGCAGGGAATGAACGATATGGTTGTATGCCTCAAGATAATGGCCTTTTTCAAAGAAGCTTTTCCCATCCATGTACCTGCGAATTAACTTCGCGAACTCCATCCCCATCTTTAACTTCCTTCCATAGAAGGGGAACTCCCGAATTTCGGTTTTCAAACGGTCCAAATATTCATTCCGGTCAAAAAGGACCTTCCCGTTATAAATCCAGTCAACCACTTTGCGGTTCGTCCCTAATAGGAGCCATTCTTTTAACTGGTCTTCCTTAACGATATGCAAGGCCGCTTTTTTATCCTGGTAAGTGTAATGTTTTAAAAACACGGCCTCTTGTGCATCGTCTGCAATCACAAAAAGGATGTAGTCAAACGTATCGGTATTCGGGCTATTATCATCTCTTTTTTCAATTAACAAGATTCCAAGTGTAGATTTTAAACTTGCTCGCTCTTGATAAATCGGGCGAAGGATATCTTCCATCATAAATTCCTCCAAAACCTTTTTTTTATAACTTTCGACAAAACTCTTCATATTCCTGCTTAAGTCCATTACCCTAAACCATTTCAATTCAAAAGTAATATGTATCCTTTATTTCTTTTTTGTTCCATCCTTAGTTTATGTTATAGTTAAAGTTATATTTTAGGAGGGACAATCCATGGCTAAACATTCTAGCAAAATCAATAAAATACGTACATTTGCCTTGAGTTTGATTTTCATCGGCTTTATCGTAATGTATATTGGACTTTTCTTCAAAACACATCCTGTTATCATGACACTTTTCATGGGACTTGGCCTTTTATTCATAATCGCAAGCACCGGGGTTTATTTTTGGATTGGAATGCTTTCTACAAAAACGATCCAGGTTATCTGTCCTAACTGCGGCAAACCCACAAAAATATTAGGGCGTGTAGATATTTGCATGCATTGTGAAGAACCCTTGACCCTTGACAAAAAGTTGGAAGGCGAAGAATTCAACGAAAAATATAATCGCAAAAGCCTGCATGACTAGAAGAATTCCAGCTAGCTGAACTTCTTAACATAAAGACCTTTTGATTTCTTCATAACCATGAAAAAAAGTTCCAACCAAGTGGAGGAACTTTTTTTTAATGCGTTTCTTTTTCTGCACAATCCGTGCAGTCGCCGTAGATTTCCATCCGATGGTGACTAACATTGAAACCAGTGACTTGTGCTGCGAAATGCTCGACTTCATCCAATGCAGGATAATCGAAATCCACAATTTTCCCGCAGGTTTGGCAGATTACATGATAATGATTCGTCGTCACGAAATCAAACCTTGCAGAAGAATCACCATACGTAAGTTCTTTTACCAAACCTACCTCACGAAAAACACGCAGGTTGTTATAAACTGTCGCCACGCTCATATTCGGAAACTTGCCTTCCAGCGCTTTATATATATCATCAGCGGTAGGGTGGGACATGGAGCTAATCAAATACTCTAGTATCGCATGGCGTTGAGGAGTTATTCTTACACCGGTATCTTTTAGGGAATCCAACGCTTCTTTTAACTGAACTTCAGACACCGTCATCCACCCCTTTTTCTTATTAAGTATGAATTCTTAAATTATAATATTTATAAATAGTGTACCTTTTATACGTTGAATTTGTCAATAATTCAATGGTTTTACCATCTCTTTTTAGTTTATTCACAAAGCTTTGAATCTTTCACATTTTCGTATTGTGTTTAGTATCCCCTCGATAAGTCGATTACGTTGATGAAATCTTTTCCAGACTTCAGGTATTCACGCATATTTTTCTCGAATATCGCAAAGGTCCTTGGTAAATATTCTCCGCTTTTACTTGAAAGATGCGGCGTGACCGTAACATTCTCCATCCCCCAAAAAGGATGCCCTTTTTCTAAAGGTTCCGGATCAAATACATCCAAGATGGCATGAGCTAATTCGCCGGCTTCCAGGGCTTCTATCAACACTTCCTCGTCAATAAGATCGCCGCGGCCAATATTCACGAATACTGCAGATTCTTTCATTGCTTTAAAGTGTTCTTTTTGTAGAAGATCCTTCGTTTCATCCGTACTAGGCAAGACAGATATGATGTAATCAGCTCCAGGTATGGCTTCCAGTAAATTATCCAGGGTGTAAAGGCGATCAATGGACTCCACCGGCTTCCCGCTCCGGTTCACCCCCAGTGTCGTCATCCTAAAGGCTTTCCCGAGACGAGCCACTTCTCCTCCTATTGCACCGGCACCAAGGACGAGCATCGTTTTGCCATTCAATTCCCCTACTTCGATCTTTCTATCCCACATTTCTTCCCTTTCATTCTTCATAAGCAGCTTCAATTTCTTTTCATATTGCAAAAGCATCCCTATCGTATACTCGGCCATTGGAATTTTATGAATGCCTTTTGCGTTCGTAACCAAAATGCCGCGTTCCTCAATGGCTTTAAAAGGCATTAACTCCATTCCTGCACTCATGACCATAATCCATTTCAAGTTCGCCGCTTTCCCAATGATTTTTTCAGTTAAGTCCTCACCGTATGTAATTAAGATTTCCGCTTCACTAAGTCGCTCATCCATCCATCCTTCTTGATAAATGAAGTTCAATTCAGGAAAAGCATCCTTCATCTTCGTTTGGATTCCTTCATTAGGAATGATCGTTGAAAGTATTAACATGTTTGTCTCTCCCTTATAATTAACATAAAAAAACACGGGCTCTGTATGTCCCGCGCAACTTTCTCTGAGGAGGTATTCCCTTAATAAAGCATATTCAGGTGTCCCCTTTTTGAGTTGGACAAAAGCCTTACCCTTATTAAAAAAGGCTTTATTTTAATGAATTTGGGTTTAATGCATATAATTCCGGCAATATGAAAACGCCATCCCTTCTGATCGGCACATCGTCAAAGTAGATGTCACCACCGCCATATTCGGGACGCTGGATCAAGACCATATCCCAATGTATGGATGAACGGTTTCCATTATCAGCTTCTTCATAGGCAAGTCCAAGAGCCAAGTGCAGACTCCCGCTTATTTTCTCATCAAACAATATATCGTCCATAGGTTCCAATATGTATGGATTGATTCCAATTGCGAACTCCCCGATAAAACGGGACCCCTCATCAATATCCAGAATTCGGTTCATTTTAGAAGATTGATTGGAAATGGCTTTACTGATTTTCCCCTTTTTCAAGTTTAATTCTATGTCACTAAAAGTGATTCCTTCATAGGTTGTGGGTGTGTTGAAGGATATCCTTCCATTGACGCTCTCTTTTATAGGTGCAGTAAATACTTCCCCGTCCGGTAAATTCTTTTTTCCGGCACATATGATAGCCGGCATACCTTTAATGGAAAAGGTCAAATCTGTCCCTGGTGAAACGATCCTGACTTTGTCAGTCCGTTCCATCAATAGTTTTAACGGTTTTAATGCCGCCTCCATTTTCCCATAATCCATTGTGCATACGTTCAAAAGGAAGTCTTGATACCTGTCGAAAGTCATGCCGGCTTTTTGCGCTGATGTGTTGGTGGGATAATTAAGCAAGACCCAACGTCGGTTGTTCACATAAAAAAGAGTTGGAGAATTCATAGCCTCCCCTTGAAGACGGTGCCTTTCGAGGAGAACATCAGTCATTTCCACATCGTTTTCTTCACCGGTGATGATGATGACCGCATCGATATCCGTATATTTCTTCAGAGCCCATTGCGATGATGTGTCAAGTTGTTCCTTCACATTCCCTTGTAATAGATGCCGGCTTATCTCATCGTCTTCAAGTTCTACATATGGATAAGCACCCACTCTGTATGTTTCATCAATCAGCTCTTTCAATAATGGTTTCGTGTTGATATGGCCCCGAATAAGGATTCTCTCTTTTGGCTTTAATTGTATCGAATGATGAATCAGCCTGGCAGCAAGCTTCGTTATTCGCTCATCCTTCATTTGCCTGTCCCTTATTTTTTGAGGTCGCGAAGAGTTTCAAGAGCTTCTTCGACGTGGCCTTTTACTTTTACCTTACGCCATTCTTTGACTATCTTACCTGCCTTATCAATCAGGAATGTTGAACGTTCAATGCCCATATACTCCTTGCCGAAGTTCTTTTTCAATTGCCACACATCAAATGATTCAGCAGCTTCATGATTTTCGTCAGCTAGCAGCAGAAAAGGCAATCCATGTTTTTCGATGAATTTTTCATGTCGTGCCGCTGGGTCTGGACTGATACCAATGATGACAGCGTCCAATTCCTCAAATTGCTCATTGTGGTCCCGGAAATCACAGGCCTCCGTCGTGCATCCTGGCGTCATGTCTTTTGGATAAAAATATAAAACAATGTATTTCCCCGTAAAATCCGATAGGGAAACCATTTCACCATTGTTTGCTGGGAGTTGAAAATCAGGTGCTTTTTCTCCAATTTTAACAGTCATATTGAACCCTCCATTTCTTTCATTATGGTAAGAGTACCCAATAATCGAAAGAAATACAACTTTCATTTATTCCTTCTTTCCTGATCTAAATCAATCACCGTCCGAATTACAAACGCGGCCGGGAGCGTATAGCCGATGAATGCCTGGATTGTCGCAATCATCCTGCCTACGCCTATCGGGGCTATATCCCCATACCCTACAGAAAACATCGTCATCGCACTAAAATAAAAAGAAGTCTTCAGTTGCTCGTAAAAACTGCCGTCCAAACGATTGCCCATATCAAGAATCACTGAATGATTCTGAAGCTCGTATAATAAATAAATCAGTGCAAATCCAACTAATATCGTCGCATATAAATTGCCAAGCCACAGCATATCCTCCAGAGAAAACTTCTTTCCTCCCGACTCAACAAGAAATAAGGTACGAATGCTCATCACCATGCAAAAAATGATTCCTGCAATCAAGATGTAGAAAGTCATCCCCCACGCCCCATTTCAAAACGCCACTCCCTCTATACATACTCCCTGTCCAAACAATATATTCTTTCTTAGGGACAGACTTTATCCTTATCACTAACACATCCTAAACGCATTTGTCAGGAATTTGGGACCTTATCCCGAATCTTTTTCATGTTGACCCTTTTAGTCGGATATGTTAAGGTTGTCTAAATATTTATAATAATTTTTATTTTATAAATATTCACCACCTGCAATCAGTTTACCCAGCAGGTTTTGTGAAATTTCATATGTGGAAATAGGTTCCTAATTTTCATTAGGATTAAAAGGGAAGCCCGGTGTAATTCCGGCACGGTCCCGCCACTGTAATGGGAATGTTAGCGCCATCCAATATGCCACTGATCAACGGATCGGGAAGGCCCGTCGCTAATGATATTCCCTAAGTCAGGAGACCTGCCTATTTCGACAACACTGTTTTAACCTACGGGAGATAGGGAGGTGTTAGGGACCTTATAATTGTAAGGGGCATTCTGCATGCCTCTTTATTTTAAGCATTTCTAACTTTCTCTTTTGACGGTTAGGGATGCTTTTTTATTGTTCAATCAAATGAATGTAGGAGGATGGGAATTTTGAAAAGCAGTAGTTTGGGTTACCCGCGAATCGGGGAAGATCGTGAATGGAAACGTACATTAGAAGCTTACTGGTCCGGTAAAATCGATGAAGCAGAATTTACGGCACAACTAAAAGCCATCCGTTTAGGCAACTTACAAAAACAGAAGAAACGAGGCATTGATATCATTCCTGCCAACGACTTCACTTTATATGATCAAATGCTGGATATGTCCGTCATGTTCGGTCTTGTTCCTGAACGTTATTCAGCCTATGAAGGCGGATGCGTTCCCCTTTCCGTTTATTATTCAATGGCCCGCGGAAACAATGATGAAGTCGCTTCCGAAATGACGAAATGGTTCAATACGAACTATCACTATATTGTCCCTGAATTAAGCCTGTCACAGCTGACTTTAACAGAAAATAAACCACTTGCAGCATATCGGGAGGCCAAGGAAAAGCTAGGGATTGAAACCAAACCCGTGTTGATTGGACCTTATACTTTCATCTCCCTTTCCAAAGGCTTCAATAAAAAAGATATCCCTGGCATCATCCTGAGCCTGCTTCCCCTATACACGCAAATCCTGCAAGAGTTGGAGCAAGAAGGCGTGAAGTGGGTTCAAATGGACGAACCTTCTCTTGTTTCATCCATTTCCAAAGATGATATGCAAACTGTTACTTACCTCTATGAAAAACTGAATGAAGCAGCACCAAACCTGAACATCATGCTACAAACATACTTTGATGCCGTGGAGCATTACCAAGAAGTCATCGAATTACAAGTCCAAGGAATCGGTCTTGATTTTGTACATGATAAAGGGAAGAATCTAAGTAATCTTGAAGCATTCGGTTTCCCGAAGGACAAAGTGCTTGCTGCAGGTGTGATTGACGGAAAAAACATTTGGCTATCTGATTTATCGAAAAAAATTCAATTGATCGAGACTCTTAAGAAAAAGGTAGCCGAAGACCAAATCTGGCTTCAGCCCTCTTGTTCCCTGCTTCATGTCCCAGTGACCGTTCGTAATGAAACCGCCCTTTCAAAAGAAGTGAAAGAGGCTCTCGCTTTCGCTGATGAGAAACTTGAGGAAATCATACTCTTGGTCAAAGGGAATAATCTAGGCTTTGAAGCAATCGCCGAAAAAGTCGATGCTAATAAATTTACGGTTCAAACGTTAGCAAGTTCAAATGCACGGAATCATGGGAATGTACAATCCAATGTCGAAAAGGTTAAAACCAGGAACGTCGGCCGTCAGCTTCCATTTAAAGAACGTTACCAAAAACAACAGGAATTTTTCAAATTGCCTTTTCTTCCTTCGACTACGATCGGCAGCTTTCCACAGACATTTGAAGTTAAACAAGCACGTGGGAAATTCAAAAGAGGAGAATGGACCGCTTCGCAATATGAAACATTCGTTAACGAAGAAATCGGCAGGTGGATTGATATCCAAGAAGAAATCGGCTTGGATGTTCTTGTACACGGGGAATTCGAACGGACGGATATGGTTGAATACTTCGGCCATAAGTTAGGCGGATTCGTCTTTCTAGAAAAGGGCTGGGTACAATCCTATGGGTCTCGCTGCGTGAAACCACCAGTCATCTACGGTGACATCGATTTCATCGAACCGATGACAGTCAGGGAAAGTGTATACGCACAATCACTGACGAACAAGACGGTAAAGGGAATGCTAACAGGTCCTGTCACGATTTTGAACTGGTCATTTGTCCGTGATGATATTTCCAGGGAGAATGTTTGCTACCAACTGGCACTTGCTTTGGAAAAAGAAGTCATTGCATTGGAATCGGCTGGAATCAAAATGATCCAAGTTGATGAGCCTGCACTTAGGGAAGGTCTGCCATTGAAAAAAACCGATCGCGATGAGTATTTGAACTGGGCTGTTAATTCGTTCTTGATATCCACATCAAGCGTCGAGGATACAACCCAAATTCACACGCATATGTGCTATTGCGACTTCAACAGTTTCATGGATGTCATCTCCTCCCTTGATGCCGATGTAATTTCCATCGAAACATCCCGTAGCCACGGAGAGCTTGCTTCCGCATTCGAGGAAAGAACATACGAAAAAGGTATTGGCCTTGGTGTGTATGATATTCACAGCCCGCGTGTGCCGGCAGTGGACGAAATGGTCGATATGATTGAACGGGGCATCAAGGTACTGGATAAAGACCAGTTTTGGATCAATCCCGACTGCGGCCTGAAAACAAGGGGTATCCCGGAAACCGTCGCTTCCCTGAAAAACATGGTCGAAGCAGCAAAAATCGTCCGTGAAAACCTTTTAGCTAAACCAACAGCCAATGATTGAAAAGATCATTGCCCATCCAACACAGCAGTCACGGACATTTTTAACCGACCTTGTTTTTCCACCGGATACAAATCATCACAATACCATCTTTGGCGGAAAAGTAATGGCCTTTGTTGATAAAATAGCCTGCATTTCAGCTATGCGCCATTGTCGAAAACCCGTTGTGACCGCTTCAAGCGACTCTTTTGATTTTTTGGCCCCCATCAAGACAGGGGATGCGATCAACCTTGAAGCTTATGTCACCTGTGCTCATCGCACATCAATGGAGGTATTCGTGAAAGTGGAGCGTGAGAACCTATTAACAGGTGAAAAACAGCTTACGGCACGCGCTTTTTTAACGATGCTGGCCATTGATGAAGACGGTAAGCCGACAAACGTACCTCAGGTCATTCCGGAAACGGAAGAGGAAAAGCAGCAATATGTTCAAGCACAAGCAAGATATATTGAAAGAAAGAATAAACGCAAATAAACAAAAAACCCCTTCAACATGAATGCTGTTGAAGGGGCTCTTTTAGTTTCCTGCCCCGCGGTACCTCTTCACTCCCTGATTCCATATGAAAACGGATATCACGAAAAAGGCAACCCCAATTACAGGTGTGGCAAATGCATATGCATACCACTCTTCTTTTCTAAGGAAATAAGATGCAGGATAAACACCAACAAACGCGAATGGCAATACCCATGTAAGGACAAAACGAATGACCTTATTATAAATATCAACAGGATAGCGCCCGTAGTTCCCGATATTGTACATCATTGGCATAATGGATGTTTTCGCATCCGACCAGAACCCAATGCTTGCTATCGCAACGAATATAGCTGCATAAGCAAGGGCCCCGCCTATTGCAAAAATGATGAAAAGAATCGGGTCATACCACGCAAGCTGCAGATCCAATGAAATCCCCGAATAAAATATAATGATCAAACCGGTCACAACACCAAATAACGCTTCTAGCTCGATTCTTTCTAAAATGACTTGAAACAGGCTATGTATCGGTCTTGTTAATATCCGGTCCATTTCACCTTTGACGATATAGCGGTCATTAAAATCCCAGATGTTGAAAAAGGCAGAAAAAAGGGCGAATGGGATTAGGAAGAATCCATAAATGAATATGATTTCTTCACGGCTCCAGCCGCTTAAAAACTGGGTATGTCCAAAAACGACTAAGATAAATACCAGGTTCACGACCTGATTCAGCAGATCGGATAGGATTTCCATGAAGAAATCTGCTCTATATTGCAATCTTGTTTTCATATATTGACTCACATATTGAAAAAACATCGATACATAAAACATCCCGTCAACCTCCTTGAATAATCAGCTGTTTTTTTGCGACTATCCATAAAAGCTGAATCGGTATTATGAGAATGATGCACCAAATTAACTGCTGTAAAAGCGCCATGCCAATTTCGCCTGAACTGTACCCGTTCGTAAAAATCATGCTTGGTACATAGCTGATCCCTTGAAATGGCAAATATTTCATCACTTCCTGCGCCCATATCGGATAAAAACTGATGGGCAGCAGCAGACCGGAAAACAAATCAATGATAACCCTTTTAGCCCGGATCAATCCGGCATTATTATATAAGAAAAAGGTAGTGATTCCTGTCAATAAGTTAATTTGTGTATTGATGATGAAACTGAACAGCAAGGAAATGCCGAATATCCCCCACGTAGCCGGTTCGTGCGGCAATTCGATAGGAAAAATGAAAGCTACCAGCAGCATTCCGGGAATCGAGAAGAAGAAGAATCGGAATATCCCTTCCCCAAGCCCTTGCATCGTTTTCATGCCTAAATAGTTATAAGGCCGGATCATTTCAATGGCGACCTTGCCGTCCTTGATCTCAGTGGCGATTTCGCGGTCAATATTATTGAAATAAAAGGCGCGCGCCATCCATGCAACCGCGACATATGTTGTCATCTGTATACTTGAAAGTCCTTCGATGGAGCTTTTTTCTCCATATATTGCATTCCATAAGAAATAATAAGCACCGATATTAATGCTATAAATTAAAATGCCGGTATAATAATCCGTTCGATACGCAAGCATCATCAAAAAACGCATGCGAATCATTGCAAGATACTTCCCCATTGCCCTCCCCCTTCTTGATAGACACGTTGTTTCTTAATGATAAGAGAGTCAGACAGTGCCTTCTTCGTAAATATTGCGAACAATCTCTTCAATGGACGTTTCATGAATTTTGATGTCCTTTATTTTAAAATGAGATACGACAGCTGAAACAAGCTGTGAAATATGATCACTTTCTTCTTTCAACAGAGCAATGTATGTTTGATTTTTCTCATCATAAACCCAGTTTGCGGTAAATGGGAGCGCTAATGATTGCAATTCCTTCAATGCAATCGGCTCGATGAATTGAAAATGGATCTGTTTTTCCTCAGCCCAGTTATCTTTCAAACTCTGCAATTCCCCATCATAAATGATCTGTCCTTCATCAAGCATGATTACGCGTTCACATAATGCCTCAATGTCTCCTAAATCATGGGTAGTCAAAAGGATTGTCGTATTATATTTCTCATTGATTTCTTTCAGGAACTCACGAATCTTCATCTTCACGAGTACGTCAAGGCCTATTGTCGGCTCATCCAGGAACAGCAAAGGCGGATTGTGGATCAATGCCGCCGCAAGCTCACAGCGCATTCGCTGACCAAGTGAGAGTTTACGCACTGGTTTGTCGAGCAAGGGACCGATATCGAGCGTCTTGATGACATGTTCCATATGATCGTTATATTGTTCATCCGTTACTTTATAGACCTTTTTTAGCAGCCTAAAGGATTCTTGAACCGCAATATCCCACCAAAGCTGTGAGCGCTGACCAAATACAACTCCTATTGTTTGTGTGAACTTTTCCCTTTCCTTATGAGGATTCATGCCATTGACTGTGATTTCACCTGCTGTCGGTTCCAAAATACCTGTCAGCATTTTGATCGTGGTCGATTTTCCTGCACCATTTTCCCCGATATAAGCTACCATCTCACCCTTTTTTACAGTAAAATTGATATCATTGACGGCAGGGACGATTTTATAATTTCTTGTAAGTAAATCCCGGAAGGCACCCTTTAACCCCGAACGGCTTGATGCCGACTTAAATTCCTTCCGAAGCTGTTTCACTTGAATTGCATCACTCATCCTGTTACATCCTCCGTAATCTCTTGTCCTAATGAATTAGTTTATCCAACCTTACCTTTTTAGACAATAAAAATGCCTGGATGCCATGTATCATTTTCAGGGCGAGTCCGGCCGTTGTACGAGATACATATATAAAGGAGACAAGTATGCTATGAATATTAAAAAATTATTACTATCCCAAATCGAAAAGGTCGTTATCGACCTTCGATATGATTTTCTTTATGAAGATGAATACGGTGAATTATTATGCCAGGTCATCCAAAGGGATTCCAGCGGATCGATCGAAAGCACCCCCATAAGTTTCCACATTCATATTAATGAAGAAAAAGGAACCGGCCATCTTATCTATTACCAAGCCCAGGGCGAAATGAACCGCCAATCCTTCAACATCGAAAACCCTGCCACTATCTTGGACATTCTGACTTTCATAACCGGAGTTTTGGGGCCCGGCCCTATTTCCCAAACAAAATGAAGGCCCACGAATCCTGCTGTTTCTAAGGCTGCAGCATTTCATCAGTGGACGGATCACATTTCCTAGCCTTCCATCCCAGATTTACGGGCGGAAAAGTGCTATGATTAAGGCAGGTTTATATTTTTAGGAGGTTTTAAGATTGGATTTTAGTAATTCGAAGCTTCTACATAAAGAGGCACTGGAACATATCGTTGGTGGGGTTAACAGCCCATCCCGTTCTTACAAAGCTGTAGGCGGCGGTTCACCAGTTGCCATGGATCATGCCAAAGGGGCTTATTTCTGGGATGTTGATGGCAATAAATATATCGATTATTTAGCTGCATATGGCCCGATCATCACTGGACATGCACATCCACATATTACGGAGGCAATCGTTAAAGCAGCAGAAACGGGCGTTTTATACGGTACACCGACAAAACATGAAGTCAAATTCGCCAAAATGTTGAAAGAGGCAATACCATCCATGGATAAAGTTCGCTTCACCAATTCAGGCACTGAGTCTGTCATGTCCACCATCCGTGTGGCCCGTGCTTACACTGGACGTGATAAGATCATCAAGTTTGCAGGCTGTTACCATGGACACTCCGACCTTGTTCTCGTCGCTGCAGGTTCCGGCCCGTCCACGCTAGGAACACCGGACTCTGCGGGCGTTCCAAAAAGCATCGCACAAGAAGTCATCACGGTACCTTTCAATGATATCGAGCCATTTAAGGAAGCACTGAATAAATGGGGACATGAAATTGCAGGCGTGCTGGTTGAACCGATCGTCGGCAACTTTGGAATCGTGGAACCGAGCCCTGGCTTTTTGGAAGAAGTCATTTCATTGTCACACGAAGCAGGAGCACTGGTCATTTTTGACGAGGTCATCACAGCGTTCCGCTTCATGTACGGAGGGGCACAGGACTTCTTGGGAATTCAACCCGATTTGACCGCGCTTGGAAAAATAATCGGCGGCGGACTTCCGATTGGTGCCTATGGCGGTAAAAAAGAGATCATGGAAACTGTAGCCCCCCTAGGACCAGCCTATCAAGCAGGTACGATGGCAGGAAATCCGGCATCCATGCTTTCCGGGATAGCTTGCTTGGAAGTACTTAAAGAAGAGGGCCTGTACGACGAGCTTGACCGGTTGGGAAAAATTCTTGAAGAAGGTATCCTGATAGCAGCTCGCCAATATAATGTCCCTATCACCATCAATCGCCTTAAAGGGGCATTGACGATCTATTTCACGACAGAAACGATTGAAAACTATGAGCAGGCGGAAAATACTGATGGCGAAATGTTCGCTAAGTTTTTCAAACTCATGCTCAACCAGGGCATCAATTTGGCACCTTCAAAATACGAAGCCTGGTTCTTGACAATAGCTCACACGGATGATGATATCGCTTATACTCTAAAAGCGGTTGAACATGCATTCAAAAACCTAATATAATAAATCAAAACAGCATAATTATACATTTTTTATACACCCCCAGGATGCACATCAATCTTGGGGGTTTCTTATTCCCGGGTAATAAATCTTTAAAGTTAGCCTTTTTAGCCATTCCCCACAAAAGTGCCATCAATCACAGCATCCAATCCATTGTATAAAAAATTGATTTCTGAATATTTAAATGATATGATATGGATACATTTATATACATTTATACATTTTCTTTCAATCTACCAGAACTTGGACAATTGTTCGGGTTTACTAATATCCCCCCATAAAACAAATGCTACAGGAGGTGAAAGGCCGAAAATAAGGGTAACCTTATTCAAGCCACACATATGACCCAAAAATGGACACCTGCTACATTCAAAGAATTTTACAGGGAAGAACATGATGCTTGCGGAATCGTTTCCTGTATCGAAAAAAAGAAGATCCCTACTAACGAAAACATCTTTGCCTGTATCGACGCCCTGGTTAAAATGAACCATCGCTGCGGCTTCATCAATGGTGAGGGCGATGGCGCCGGCATCCATATCGATATTCCCCGGGCTCTTTGGGAAAAGAAGCTTGAAGCTGTAAATATCGATTCAAGCATCGTCGATAAAGATTCCTTCATAGTCGGTCACTTATTTTTAAGCAAAAAAACGGATGCGAACGACTTAAAAATCGAAGTCAAGGAGAAACTGCTTCAACATGGTCTCTCCTTGATATTCGAAACGGATAAAGCTTACCGTTCTGAGGCATTGGGACCGATTGCCATTCAAGAAGACCCAGTGTTCTGGCAATTTGCCTGTTCCTCCGCCATCGAAAACAACCAGGAGCTTTCAAATGTTCTTTTTGAGCTGACTTCCGACATCGAAAAAAGTGATTTTATCCATGTTGCATCGCTAAGCCAGCATCATGCGGTCTACAAAGTGATGGGTGCGGGGGATACGCTTCCTTCCTATTATCTTGATCTTGCGGACCCTTTAGCTGCCTCCACCATGACACTGGGTCATAATCGTTTTTCAACCAATACACTATCAAGCTTCTTCCGGGTTCAGCCTTTCAGTGTACTTGGCCATAATGGCGAAATCAATACGATTGCCAAATTGCGTGATGAAGCGAAAATGATCGGTGTTCCAATCGCTAAAGACGGAAGCGACTCACAGGATTTAAACAAGACGATCGAAACTTTCATCTGCCGTCATGGCTACTCTTTATTTGAAGCTGTCGACCTTATGTTCCCCCCAATCATTAATGAAATCAAGGAATACCCCGATCACTTACAAGACTTATATACGTATTTACGGGAGGCATGGGGTCATTTTGCACAAGGTCCAGCCGGAATCATCTCCCGTTTCGGCGATGAAGCCGTGTTCTCTGTCGATTCTTTAGGCCTGCGCCCATTATGGAATATTGAAACGGAATCATCCTATATGTTCACTTCCGAACCAGGAATCATCCCTTCCAGTGAATATACCGGAAATCCGAAACCGATGGGCCCTGGGGAAAAAGTGGGTTTGAAATGGAACGGCGACAGTATTGAACTGTACACATACAAGGATTACCAGGATAAAGTATTTGAACTCTTCAATAATCGTTTCGTTCTTTCCAATGACCGGGTCCGCCTGCAGCCGCAAGTCTTTGAAAAGGTTGTCTCCATGTCAAACGCGCAAGCCATTCATAATGGACAGTATAAAGCCTTTGGATGGGAAAGGGAGCATGTTCAATTAGTGGAACAGATGGCCGAAAAAGGGGCCGAACCCATTCGTTCACTTGGTCACGATGCGCCACTGGCAGCACTTAATCCCCAACGGACCAACATTGCGGATTTCATTAAGGAAAGCGTGGCCGTTGTAACAAACCCAGCAATCGACCGGGACCGGGAAACCGAGCACTTCTCAACACGAACCATCATCGGAAAACGGCCTTCCCTATTCGAAGCAAATAAGGCCGGAAAGGTTACAGAGCTGCTGACTCCCTTATTGATTGAAGGATTAATGGGTTATGAGTGCTCATCTATCGTATCGCAGCCAAGCTATGACCAGTTCATTAAATATTACCAAGATCAAAAACTCGTGCATTTCATTTCAAGCACATTCAAAGAGGATGAAAGCATCACGGATGCTTTGACGAGGATTACTGATGAAAGTGTCAATGCAGTGGATGAAGGAAAGACGCTTATCGTATTGGATGATGCACTTGCACATCAAAACGGCAACTTTTGGCTTGATCCACACCTTGTCACTTCTTCCGTCGATCAAGCATTGGTCCGAACTGGCAAGCGGAGGGATTGTTCCATCCTGTTACGTTCCGCATCGCTAAGGTCACTGCATGATATCATCGTTTCTTATGGTCTTGGGGCCAACTTAATCAGCCCTTATTATATGTTCCTTTCCTTATCTTCAGATGACCTTAAGGGGGTTACCAATCTTTATAACTCCTTGACGAAAGGTCTTGAAAAAGTTATCTCAACCATCGGCATTCATGAGCTGCGAGGCTACGGAAGACTTTTCTCAAGCATCGGTTTACATGAGGAAATCGCGAAATATTTAAATGTGGCTAACTTCTTCGGCTCCAATGATCTGGACTACAATTTTGATAAAATCAAGGCCGACGCCATCCAGCGTGCGGAAGATTACGGAAATGAAAAAGAACGGATGGGAAAAACCTTCCACTTATTCCCAAGAATTTGGAAGTCAATCGGGGAAGTTGCTTCTACCGGGGACTATGACGCTTATCGCGAAAAGATCACCGAACAGGAAGAGTCCAATCCTACGACGATCCGCCATTTGACATCATTAAAACCTTCAGATGCTTCCATACCTTCTGAAGAAGTCAGCCTTTCTGTCGGAGAACAGGAATTGCCGTTCGTCATAGCCTCCATGTCCTTTGGATCACAAAATGAGGTTGCTTTCCGGGCATATGCAGAAGCTGCCGAGCGATTAGGCATGATCAGCATGAATGGCGAGGGCGGGGAAATCAAGGATATGCTGGGCAAGTACCCGAAATCCCGCGGACAGCAAATCGCTTCCGGCCGTTTCGGTGTCAATGCAGAACTCTTGAACTCTTCAAATCTATTGGAAATTAAAATTGGGCAAGGGGCAAAACCTGGTGAAGGCGGTCACCTTCCCGGGTCCAAGGTCACAGCGAAAATCGCGGAAGCCCGGAATGCAACAATCGGTTCCGACTTGATCTCCCCTTCCAATAACCATGATATATACTCAATTGAAGATTTGGCCCAAATGATCCATGAGTTAAAAACGGCAAACGACAAAGCAAAAGTTGCCGTCAAAGTACCGGTCGTTCCAAACATTGGTACGATTGCGGTCGGCGTCGCCAAAGCAGGGGCCGATATCATTACGCTTTCTGGTTTTGATGGCGGAACAGGCGCTGCCAGGATTCATGCACTCGCACATGTCGGTCTACCCGTTGAGATTGGTGTAAAAGCTGCCCATAACGCACTGCTTGAGTCAGGCATTCGTCAGACCGTTGAAATTTGGGCTGATGGCGGGTTAAAAAGCTCGATGGATGTATTGAAATTAATGCTGCTTGGGGCAAACCGCGTAGGGTTTGGGACCCTTTCGATGATCGCCGTCGGCTGTACAACGTGCCGCGGATGTCACCTTGATACCTGCCATGTGGGCATCGCCACTCAAATCGAATCGGAAGCACAAGCTAAAGAACATGGGCTGCGGCGTTTTGTTCCACGAAAATTTGATTTAGCCGTTCAAGGTTTAACGAATATGTTCAGTGCATTTGCCAAAGAACTCCAATCGTTGACTGGATCCCTTGGGGTGAAGAATCTTCAGGATATCGTCGGACGTTCCGATTTGCTTCAGCAAGTTAAGGGTCAACAATCACTGGATTTAACCTATTTATTAAAAAAATTGGATATAACACCATTCTCACATAAAGAAACGGCGGCATATTTGAATGAAGGCTCCATGCAGGTTGCCGTTGGCGCTGAATATCTGGATTCTCATGTAGATGATCTGCAGCAATCTCGCAACTATAGCTCGATCACTTCCGAACAGCGCGTACTCGGCAGCAGGGTGTCCTGTCACCGCGTCAGGGGAAGACTTGACGGATCATACAAAAAACTTCCTCCCGTTCACCTATCCTACCAGGATGGTTCCATCCCGGGTAATGGACTTGGGGCATACAATACGGAGGGGATTTCAATCAGCGTGAATGGCGGCGCCCAGGATGGAATTGGCAAAACATCAATTGGCGGTAATATTGCCATCTTTAAATCTCCCGGAAAAGATGGGAAGTTCTACAATGGCTCTGTCGGTAAGGGCTTTGGATACGGTGCACAGCATGGTCTCCTCATTGCCCAAGGTGATGCCGATGCCAGAGCGGGAATCCGGCTATCCGGAGCTGATATGATCATTGGAGGATTATTGAAACAACCACTTCCTGAAAAGGAAACCGGTAATACTGCGGTGACTTCCAATATTAAGGGATTCGCTTTTGAATATATGACAAATGGAAGAGGTTTGGTTCTAGGTGACCCAGGTCCATGGATTTGCGCAGGGATGACTGGCGGTGTCGTTTATTTACGGCAACAGCCTGAATCTGGATTAACCAAGGAGGTCATTAAGAGGCGGGTTGCAAAAGGGGCAAAGATTTCGATTGAGCCCCTATCTGCTAAAGGCCTGCAGGACGTGGCCGAACTTCTTGGCAAATACACGGACCTATTGAAAGATCATGGCCAAACGGAAGAAGCAGCCTCCTTAGAGGCCCTGCTTCAAAATCCTGGAGAGCACTTCCTTCAAGTCGTACCAGTTAAAGAACAAGCAGATCCCGCTGTATCCACGGAGTGATGCCGAAAATATATTTAAATTGATATTCGTTTATAAAAAAAGCTGATGCTCTTCAATTCGAGAGCATCAGCTTTTTCAGTCATATACCATGGGATAATCTTTAAACGGAGAAAAACACAGTTGAAAACAATCAAGAAATTGCCTATATTTTCTTTATATATTAAACTTGAGTTTACCTATTGTAACTTTAAGGAAAATCCTGTATATTTCTTTTTGTTTACATCCTCTCATTTTAGTGTAAAGTACTAACAAATAAGTTAGAATACAATTTTAAGCAAAAGCCTATAAATAAATAGAGCCTTTACTTACCATGATCAATTACATCACAAAGAAAGGATTAACCTATATATGAAGTTTGGTGCCCGCATTCTCAAAACAGGAATAGCAATTGTTTTAGCGCTTTATATATCGGAACTGCTTAACCTTCCTGCTCCTGTCCTTTCTGGGATTGCTGCAATTTTTGCAATACAGCCGACCATTTACCGTTCATACCAAACGGTGCTGGAGCAAATTCAAGGAAATATCATTGGAGCGTTGGTTGCTGTCTCCTTCGTTTTGTTGTTCGGAAATGATATTTTTATTATCGGTCTTGCCGTGATGGTTGTCATAACCATCAATCTAAAATTAAAAATGGATAAAACGATAGTCCTTTCCATCGTGACAGCAATTGCCATCATGGAAAACCAGGAAGGGGATTTCCTGAATTTTGCCTTTATACGTCTCTCATCAGTTTTGCTTGGAATCGTTTCGTCTTTTATCGTGAATCTGGTTTTCATTCCTCCAAAATATGAAGCTAAACTTTATACACGCATCACAGATGTAACGGAAGACATCTTAAAATGGATCAGAATCAGCACAAGACATGCTACAGAACACACTTTACTGAAAAAAGACATCAGCCGACTAAAGGCCGAGTTACTCGATCTGGAACAAGTCTATTCCATGTACAAAGAGGAACGGGAATATTTCAAGAAGAACAGTATAGCCAAAGCAAGAAAGCTTGTCGTTTATCGACAGATGATCATTACAACAAAAAAAGCATTTGAAACCTTGAAGAGAGTCCATAAATTCGAGAATGAAGTATATCAAATGCCTGAAGATTTCCAACGGAGTATCCTACAACAGATTGATTCCTTGATTCGAAAGCATGAACAATTGATATTGCTGCATATCGAAAAAATCAAATCCATCGAGGAGATTGAAGATTGGGACCAGGATTGTTTAAGTCGTAAAGAACTGCTCGCCCACTTTTTCGAACAGCAGAATCAAGTGGACGAAATGCATGATGATCTGGGCCACCTATCTGCCCGCCTTGTTCCATTGATTTCTGCAGTCATTGAATATGACGAACAATTGGAACATCTTGAAAAGCTGATTGTCAGCTTCCAGTCCTTCCATAAGGAAGATAACGAAATATCTGTCCAGTATGAAGAGGATTAAAAAGACGGTTCCTAGGAACCGTCTTTTTTCGTCTCTATTTAGAGGATGCGCCTTTTTCAATCATCCAAAAGGTTTTGATCAGCCGCCTTTTCAATCGTATCCAATTTCTTCAAGAGATCCTGCAGCTCTTCTTCTGAGAATGAATTGAAGTTTTTGCCCATCAATTGGTTATGCTCCGCAAGGACTCTCCCCAAAATTTCTTGCCCTGCCTCATTCAATTCTAGGTTTATGACCCTGCGATCCTTCTCGGAGGGCTGCCGTTTCACATAATCCATTTCGACCAACTTATCTACAAATACGGTAATCGCACTTGGCTTTACCGTTAAGAAGTCAGCCAGCTGGGTCGACTTAATGGCCCCCTCTTTTTTCAATATTAATAATATGAAAAACTGTGGCGACGTTAATCCATAAGGCTGAAGATTTTTTGCTACGATGGCCCCAAGCTTCTTCCTAATCCGGAAAATCTGCATTTCTATACTATTGGTTACTTCCCATTTAAAATCCAGCCTTCTCACTCCTTATATAGGACAACCCTACTTCTTAAATTTAATTAAATGACATTCCATTGTCAACTTTACTTTCCATATATCCTTAAAACTAAAAGAAATTCAAATTTTAACCATTTTTATGTATTTACTTTCCACTCCTTTTCCGAATAAATTACATGACAAAAATAAATTAAACTGGTAAACTCTTTACTTAATAATATTAATATTTATGAAAATTAATATTTATTAAAGTTAAATAATATATATTGGATATAGGAGGCTGCAATCACATAGGTGAAGTCATTTAATGAAAGTGAATCAACAATGGATTACAAGAATCAATCATCAATATTTTTTGGAGGCGAAATAAGTGAATAGAGGACGTTTAGTTTTAATCAATGTCATTGGTTTGGTTATTATATTAGCGGTAGTAGCCGGTGGGGCTTATTACTATTATGAAAGCACGAATTTCATTAAAACGGATGAAGCGAAAGTGTCGGGAGATCTATATACAATCGTTGCCCCCGCTTCCGGTAAATTAGCAGATTGGGACTTACACGAAGGAGACAGCGTCAGTAAGAATGACAAAGTTGCCTATGTAACCACCTTAGACGGAAAAGAAGCAGTAAAAACAGCAGCACAAGGTACAATCGTTAAATCACAAGTGCATGATGAGCAGCTAGTTCAAGCTGGTCAAACTCTTGCTCAGACTATCAATATGGATGATTTATCCATAACAGCTAATATTGAAGAAAATAAATTGAAGGATATTGAAAAAGGTGACAGCGTCGATATTATCATCGATGGAGATCCCGATACTGTTTTCGAAGGTACATTGGAACAGATCGGTTATGCTACAACGTCCGTCTTTTCAGTGATGGGCAATCAAAACAACAGCGGAAACTATACGAAAGTCACTCAAAAAGTACCTGTTAAAATTTCCATTAAAGCACCCTCCGATAAAGTTCTGCCTGGTATGAACGCAGAAGTGAAAATTTCAACAAAATAAACCGGCACACACAGTTATATAGAAAGGAGGCTTTCCTTAAATGGCTTCTCAAACAATATCAGTAAATGAAAACAAGGGAATGAAACAGTTTGCCCCCATGTTAATTATCTTAATGCTAGGTTTGTTCATGGTCATTTTGAATCAAACCCTGCTTAGTGTCGCCATGCCGAGGATGATGGCCGAATTTAATGTAGCTGCGACTACGATTCAATGGTTATCAACTGGATTCATGCTCGTGAATGGGGCTTTGATTCCACTGTCCGCTTTTTTAATAGAACGGTTTGGCACGCGGATCTTATTCATCGCAGCCATGTTTCTTTTCACCGTCGGGACATTCATCTGCGGCATCGCACCAAATTTCCCCGTCATCCTTACAGGTCGGCTGATTCAGGCGGCGGGGGGCGGGATTCTACAGCCATTGGTCATGACGATCATTCTTTTCATCTTCCCTCCTGAAATGCGCGGGAAAGGAATGGGAATCTTTGGACTGGCCATTATGTTTGCCCCTGCCATCGGACCGACTTTATCAGGTTGGGTCATTCAGGAATATAGCTGGCGGGTCATGTTCTACGCAATGGTGCCATTAGGCATGATTATCATGACACTTGCCTTTTTAAGTATGCGTAATGTAGCAGAACCCAAGAAAATCAAATTGGATTTGATGGGTGCCTCACTATCCTTGATTGGTGTTGCATCGTTACTATACGGTGTCAGTGAAGCAGGATCCAAAGGCTGGACGGATTCCATCGTTCTGGGAACCATCATCATTGGGCTTATCCTTCTGACCCTATTTGTGGTTCAACAGTTAAAATCGGAAACGCCTATGCTCGACTTCCGTGTATTTAAGTATGACATGTTCGTATTATCGAATATCATTTCCGCCATCGTTACAGTGGCCATGTTTACCGGGATATTCTTATTGCCTATATATTTACAGACTCTACGAGGATTCACACCAGTTCAATCCGGTCTATTGATGTTACCCGGAGCCCTTGTGATGATGGTGATGTCACCCATTTCAGGAGCGTTATTCGACAAGGTCGGGCCTCGTCCATTAGCACTTGTTGGTTTAGCGATTACTGCCATTACAACCTTCGAGTTCGCAAAATTGACTACGGAAACTACCTATTCTACTTTGGTCATCATCTATGCCATCCGCTCACTTGGAATGTCTTTACTGATGATGCCAATCATGACAGCTGGGATGAATCAGCTTCCTAAGCATTTGAACACACATGGTACGGCTATGAGCAATACGCTGAAACAAGTTACCGGAGCCATTGGTACCAGCTTCGTGACGACCATTTATACAACCCGTGCTTCTTTCCATGGCACTGCTTTAGGATCGGAAATGAGTACGAGTGATCCTGGTTTTGTTCAGAATTTCCAATCAATCGTTCAATCCATCATGAGTTCGATGAATCAAACTAGTGAGCAGGCACAGGAGACTGCTATGTCGCTGATTTCTTCAAAAATCCAGGGTCAAGCAAATGTAATGGGAATCAATGATGCATTCTTTTGGGCAACAGGTTTTGCTATTGCCGGTATAGTTCTCTCACTGTTTTTGCGTGACGTTCGGAAGGACAAAGCAATCAAACAAGCTAAACAAGAAAAATTGGATGTACCTTTGCTGCCTTCGCCAGTAAAAAAATCGGTTTAATTAAATGGGGGGATTAGGATGAAGATCTATGTTGTATATGACAGTGAAGGAAACCATACGAAGGCACTTGCCGAATCAATAGCTCAAGGTGCCGCTGCGGTTCCTGGGGCTGAGGTACTCATTGACCATGTAAACGAGGCGGATGTCTATAAGCTTCCGGAAATGGACGCCATCATTTGGGGCTGTCCGGGTCATTTCGGCACCATCAGTTCGAGCTTGAAAACGTGGATTGATAAACTTGGATATCTATGGGCAGAAGGTGCGCTGATCAATAAAGTGGGTGCTGTGTTCTGTACGACTGCCACCATACATGGCGGGCTTGAGGCTACCATGCTGAACTTAATCACCCCTATGCTTCATCAAGGCATGATCATTGTCGGTTTACCCGGTACGGTCCCGGAAAACGCCTTATATGGTTCCTACTATGGTGTAGGGATAAGCTGCCCTCCCGGTGTGGATGACAACATTACCAAAAATGACTTACAGCTTGGAGAAGCATTAGGAAAACGGGTAGCCCATGTCACCCGTTCATTCACAAACGAGCTCTAGGAGGCTTGATTCAATGGGCATAATTCTAATTATCATCGTTGCCATTTTAGCGATTACGGGTTTGATCACATTCAATATCAAAGCCTTAACACCTGAAGATAAGCCAGTTGTGGAGGAAGAGAACTCGTTGGAAGAGTCCGCTTCTTCTTCGGATGATGATCCCATTACCGAAATAATCGCCCCAACAGACAATGATGAATTGAAAATGAAAGACAAGGATTATCGTTCGGTACTTTCCAAGCTTCACAATCAAAAGCCTAACGATGAGCCACCTATAGAAAAAAAGTCTAACCTTCGCAAAATGAAAGACGAAGAGTACCGTGGTACATTGGAAGATTTCCAGCAAAATGGCGACTGAAACACGCCCCCCTATCCGGCATATTTGCCTTTGGGGGTTTTTGTTTTATATGCCATGAAAGGATCCTCTCCGCCCTCTGACACGCCTTCAGCTTAAAGATCGAGTTGCAGGCTTTACTTATTTTTCTGGTTGACAAATATTCACAAAGAATTTAAGCTAAGTTAATGCAACACCAAACATTTTTTTAAACTCAGCTTTTGTTGAGAGACGGAATTTTAAAAGGATTTCCTTTTTTCGTTCGTCACTTGCCTTTTTGGCAGGTGGCGATTTTTATTTTTATAGGGGTGAAAAACATGCAACTTTTGAAATATATCATAATGGTCTTAATTGGTTCGATCTCATATGGCACATTATCCACCATGATCAAGTTTGGATTTATGGATGGCCATTCTTCTGGAGAGCTGGTCGGCAGTCAATACCTCGTCGGTTGGCTGATTGTCTCCGTTTTATTTCTTTTTTCGTTTAAATATAAAGTTTCATGGAAGAGTGCCGGATTACTATTATTCACGGGCATGATGTCCACTTTCGTCGGAAAGGCATATGCCGTTTCCGTATCAGAGCTTCCCGCATCGATTGCCGTTGTCTTTTTATTTCAATTTACTTGGATAGGCGTCCTTATTGAAAGCTTCTTAAATAAAAGGCGCCCTGATAAAAATAAACTCATAGCCATATTCGTTCTCTTCATCGGTACCTTATTGGCAGGGGCAATCTTTGGTCAGCCTCTATCTGCCCTAAGCCTAAAAGGAGTATTGTTCGGACTATTGTCTGCGTTGCTTTTTGCGCTATACATGTACTGCAACTCTCAATTCGCAGTTGGGGAATCTTCAATGAAACGGTTGTTTTTCATTGCAACGGGTGCCATGCTGACTGCTGTATTTACGACTAATCCGGTCACGCTTGTTACGAACCTTGTCCAAACGAACCTATGGTACTACGGTTTGTTACTCGGCACTTTGGGTGTTCTTGTTCCTTTCTTTTTCTTTGCTGTCAGTTTGCCAAAAGTGGGGGTTGGGCTTGGAACGATTCTTTGTGCAGCGGAATTGCCTTCAGCGATGGTCGTTTCAGTCATCTTCTTGAATGAACAGGTTACGTCACTGCAATGGTTCGGTATGTGCTTGATCATCGTCGGCATCGCCTTGCCTGAGGGAATTAAGCATCTTCCGGAATTTCTTACTGGCAGGAAAAAATTGCGGAATGAAAAAAGAATTTCATAAAGAGTACGTCCCGGTTAGTAAAGTTCATCATTATAATAAGAAAGACCATTCCCGTTAGTGGAATGGTCTTTCTTGTGGATTTTTCATCGGCTGAAAATAATCTGGTCGTCCCTTTCCCCTTAAGAATCCAATTGTTGCACTTGAAATAGGCTGTAGTAATGCCCTTGCTTTTTCATCAGTTCTTCGTGTGTTCCCGTTTCGGTAATTTCCCCATTATCGATATGGACGATCCGATTGGCATGTGTGATGGTCGATAAGCGATGGGCCACGATGATGGTGGTCCGGTTTTTCGCTAAAATATCAAGCGCCTCCTGGATATAGTGTTCACTCTCCAAGTCCAATGCGGATGTGGCTTCATCCAGCACAAGGATAGGCGGGTTTTTCAAAAATACCCTCGCAATGGCAACCCGTTGCTTTTGGCCTCCGGATAATTTGACTCCCCGCTCTCCGACTTTGGTTTCATACCCATCTTTTAGACCAATAATGAAGTCATGGGCATTCGCAGCCTTTGCGGCTTCGAATACTTCTTCATCACTTGCATCGGGCCGACCCATAAGGATGTTGGCCTTAACCGATTCACTAAATAGGATATTATCCTGTAGCACCATCCCGATTTTATCTCTTAGGCTGCGGACTTGATATTTACGGATATCCGTCCCATCCAATAATACTCTTCCCTCAGTCACATCATAGAAACGGGAAATTAAACTGACGATCGAGGATTTCCCTCCGCCGCTCATCCCAACAAGTGCAATGGTTTCTCCTGGTTTAACATCCAAATTTATATGTTTTAAAACGGATGCCTCTTTCTCGTCATACGCAAACGAAACATCCTGAAAGGTAATTCTGCCGTCTACATGCTCCAGCTCTTTCGCCCCTGGTTCATCATCAATATCATACTTCTCATCCACAAACTCAAAAACCCTGTCCATGGATGCCAATGTCTGGGTCATTGTCGTCGAAGAGTTAACTAATCGTCTTAGGGGATTATAAAGTCGGTCTATGAAACCAACGAAAGCAACCATGGTACCAAGCGATAATTGTTCATGAATAACCTGATAACCGGCAAAACCTATCACTAGTAGGGGGGCAATGTCCGTAATCGTATTCACGACAGCAAATGATTTAGCATTCCAACTCGTATGCTTTAGGGCCTTATCCAGGAAGTTCTTGTTTTGCTTCGCAAACAACTCCTGTTCCCTGTCTTCTATCGCAAAGCTTTTGATGACTGACATCCCTGAGACCCTTTCATGAAGGTGACTCTGTACATCCGCTAACGCTTGTGACCGGATCCTTGTATAGGTTCTTAGCTTGCCAAAAAAATGCTTAATTGAAAATGCATAAAATGGAAGCATGATGATGGAAACAATGGTTAACTTCACGTCCATCTTAAACATGATGGCTATCACTATGATAATCGTTGCTATATCCAGCCAAAGGTTCATCAAACCCGTGATGACAAAATTCTTCGTTTGTTCCACATCCGTGATCATCCTTGAGATGACCTCGCCCACTCTCGTATTGGAGTAATATTTAAAGCTCAGTTTCTGTATATGAGTAAATAAATCATTTCGAATATCATATAAGATTTTCGTTCCAGTCCATTGAGCGAAATACTGCCGGTAATACTCAATCGGCGGTCTAACCGCAACAAAAATGAACAGCATGATGCCCATTGCCCATAAAAGGCGTTCGGACTTCACAGCTTTGGACAGGTCGCCATTTCCGATGATGTCATCCACTATATACTTACTGAGCAATGGAAGCAAAAGCGGAATCGCGAACTTTAACAGTCCAATCAATACCGTCCCGGTTATCTGCCATTTATACGGTTTAACGAATTGCAAATATCTCTTAATGCTCTCCACGGAATTCCTCCATTTCTCTGATTCATTACATCAAAATATTAAAAAAATTCCATAACAGCCTATTTGGAATCTTACATGCGCTTTTCAATTATATTTTCCTTTTCGAAGATTAACTATCAAAAGGATTTCATTCAATATCTTTCATACACATCTATAGGAGGGAGGCAAGGGTTTTAAGATATTCTGGATATTTTAAAAAATCATTTCTGCTTTCTAGGATGGTCCGATCAGTGGGTAGGTATGGTACACAATAGAAAAAGCCTGCTATTTAAGCAGCAGGCTTTTCTTTCATCGGTAGGTCAAAAAGCGTTCATACCAACTATCAATAAACTCTGCGGAGAATGGTCCTTTTCGCTGGCGTATCATATAAATTAAATAGTCTACGTTTTGTTTCAATATTGAATCGATGGCATCTGGGTAATTCATTTCTTTCCGATGCCTTTCATATTCATCCTCATCCAGCAAATTAAACGTCATATCTGGGAATACTTTAATGTCCAGGTCATAATCAATGTATTTCAATGCTCCCGAATCGTATGTGAACGGGGAACTGATGTTGCAATAATAATAAACCCCGTCCTCTCTCAACATACCAATAACATTAAACCAATACTTTGAATGAAAATAGCAAATCGCCGGCTCTCTCGTAATCCAGGTCCTTCCATCTGATTCCGTTACCATAGTACGATCATTCGCCGCTATCACCAGATTTTGGGTCCCTTTTAAAACGGTTGTCTCTTCCCAGATACGATGGATATGTCCATTATGTTTATAGCTATGGATTTGGATTTTTCCTCCTTCGGCAGGAACAATCCCCATTTATCTCTCCCTACTTTCTATAGACACCCTGACAGCGTACTGTGCCCTATTCCGTTTGCAGTTGTTGTGTGTATTTAAAATATATACTTTTTTCCATTTACCCTATATTCCTATATTATAGCGATTTATTCATAAATTTAAAACAAAAGTGGCTAATCTCCCTGTGAAAATGTGTAAATAAGTCAAAAAAGCCTGACCATCCACCCATTTTAACTTAGAAATTAGCCAGTTATTTATTGTATTGCAGCCTGTCCTTGTTGAAAATAACGGATGACTTCCTCCGTTTGCCTCTCGAACATATCATGGATACTTTTCAATTCCTGCTTTTTAAGTTGAATCTCTTCCTGAATGTTGACTGCTTCACTCTCCTCTCGCTGGTCAAGGAGCTGCTTCTCTATATCTTGGCATCTTTCGATTTCGGATTGTAAAAGTAAAAGCTTATCCATCGTTTTCAACTGATTGTTTATAAGCCGGTTAAATTCCTCCATGAATGCACCTTCCTAATCTGTATTTTTTCTATAGTATGTATATTCTATTTTTATCCGGCTTTTTCCTTTGACATAAAATGTAAACCCAACGAAACATTTGTCGAATCCAATGGAGGCAAAAAAAGAAAAGCATCCTTCAAAAGAAGGATGCCTTTCGTTTTTAAAACAGCAATTAGCCTTGGTTTTTATTGCTTTGAGATTTTTGGTTTTGTTGTTTCACTTCTTGAACGTTAGTTTCAGAAGCAAACTCCGTACCAAATTGACCTTGAGCTTGACCTTGACCTTTTTTTTGCTGAGATTGCGCGTTTTGTTGTCTTACTTGTTGAACGTTTGTTTCACTTGCAAACTCAGTACCGAATTGGCCTTGACCTTGCTGAGATTGCGCGTTTTGCTTTCTCACTTGTTGAACGTCAGTACCAGCTTGTGATTTATTCTTATTAGCCATTGATAATCACCTCCACGATAATAAGATAACCATTAAGATGGAGTGTTATCCAACTAATAACATTTAAATTTTTCCAATTATTTTAAACAAGCAACGAAATGCCTCCATCAACTATAACGGTTTGTCCACGAATCATACTCGCTCCATCCGAAATTAAAAACAAGATGGTATTCACCATATCTTCAACCTCGACCATCCGTCCAGCAGGAGTCTGTTCTGCCGCCTCAGCAAGCATTTCATCCCGATTCGGAAAGGATTTCAGGGCATCCGTATCGATCACACCGCCAGAAACGGCATTGACACAAATATTCATTGAAGCCAGTTCAACAGCTAAATATCTTGTCAATGCTTCAAGCGCCGCTTTCGATACTCCGACGGCTGTATAATTTTTCAAATATCGAATGGACCCTAGGGAACTGATGCTGACGATTTTCCCTCCGCCGTTCCTCTCCATTAATTTCGCCGCTTCCTGTGCACAGAAAAGGAGGGCTTTTGTATTGATGTCCATAGTCCAGTTCCAATGTGATTCTTCAAGCTCCATCAATGGCCGCTGTACTCCTGATGCCGCATTATTAATGAAGATGTCCAAACGTCCATAATAAGCATCGATTTCCTCGAACATGCTCTTCACTTTCGCAACGTCGCCTACATTTGCCTTGACTACAAGAGCTTTACGCCCCAACGCTTCAATTTCAGCTGCCACTTCTAATGCTTTCGACTTGCTCCGGGCATAATTAATAACGAGGTCGTACCCTTCCTCTGCAAGCCGTATTGCCGTGCTTCTACCTAAACCTTTACTGCTACCTGTAACGAGTGCCACTTTTTGTTCCATTCGTTTATTCATCCTTTCTGAGTAAACACAGAGTAATAAAAATCATTTTTAAAAGGAGTGTTACTGTTATGTATGTTGGACGTGATATGACAGAGTTGTCGATGATGAAAAAATCGGATTGGGAAAATAGTGAACTAGCCTATTTTCATCACTCCCTTCAACAAATGGTACCTTATTTAAACCAAGAAGGACAGAGTATCCATAGCGAAATCGTCAAAGAAATTGAAAATAGGGGCGGACTTAATAGGCAGGAAGCCGATTATACTCATGGAACGAAAACCATTTACGATTGATTTTATACGGATATGACATTAAAAATCAACAAAAGAAGAGGATATCTTAGCGGATATCCTCTTTGATTATACCAAATTTCACTAGCACCTTTATTTAAATAGCCTTTATTCAATACGATCTTTTTCTTTATAGGCCTTTATCATTTTTTGGTGGGAAACCGGAAATGCAAACTCCTCCATCTCTGCTTCACTCACCCACTTGAGTTGGTGTTCTTTTAATGTCTCTTCACTGATGGGTTCTTTGATCATTCCGGCATACGTGTCCACTTTCCAAACAAGATGCGAAAAAACATGTTCAATTCTCACAAGTGATTCTGTAAATTCCGGTTTGACACCATACATTTCCTGAAACCGATTCTCGAAGAATTCCCTTTTATGCTGTAGGGATGAATGGTTCTCGAAATTCAGATATTCCCAAAGATTCGCTAGCAATCCTTCAGAAGCCCGCTTGTGAATCAAAAATTCACCTTTTTCATTCGTCAATACGGCAGCCACAATTGGTACATCCCGCGTTTTTTTCTTTTGGATTTTTACCGGCAGTTCCGACTGAACCCCTGCTTCAAATGCAAGACAATGACTTTGAACGGGACATAATAGACAGGCAGGCTTACCTGGTGTGCAGATTAATGCCCCCAGTTCCATCAATGCTTGATTGAAGGCAGAAGTATGATCATGATCGATCAGCTTTCTTACGGCAGCCTCGAAAGTTTTTCTAGTCTTTGGCTTTGCTATATCTTCATATATCATCAATATCCTTGATAAAACACGCATGACGTTTCCATCGACGGCTGGCTCCGGTTTGCCATAGGCGATACTCAGAATCGCACCAGCTGTATAAGGGCCGACACCTTTCAATTTGGAAATTTCCTCGGGATCGTCCGGTACAATCCCATTATAGGAAGACTTCACTTCCTGAACGGCACTATGCAGATTCCTTACACGTGAATAATATCCGAGACCCTCCCAAGCTTTTAAGACTTTCTCTTCATCTGCAATGGCAAAATCCTCTAGTGTGGGAAACCATTCAACAAACCGGTTGAAATATGGAATCACCGTGTCCACTCTCGTTTGCTGCAGCATTATTTCAGAAACCCAAACACGATAAGGGTCCTTATTTTCCCTCCATGGCAATTCTCTTTGTTCTTCAAGAAACCAGCTAACTAAATCTTTCTGAAAATCATCAATTTTTATTTTTTCTATTGTCGGGATCGTTATTTCTTTCACATCAGTTCCTCCAAAGATGTTACACACTTATCAAAAATGGGAATACCAATAGTAGGTCATTCTTTTTTTAATATCATGTTCATATCCATTTATTTGTATTGGGGCACGAAAATAAGATAATTATATTCATTTGATGGTTAATATATAAATACGGTATGATGAGAGAAGACCATTTTTTTCAAATTGTGGCAGGGAGGTTAGTTTTTTGGATACAGGTACTCACTTTGTCATGGGAATTGCTCTTGGAGGTCTTGCCACATTAGATCCTGTCATTGCGCAGAGCCCAGTAACTGCAAGTGCAGTCATTGCAGGTACGATATTGGGATCACAAGCTCCAGACATTGACACTGTTTTAAAATTAAGGAATAACGCTGTATATATACGAAATCACCGTGGAATCACGCATTCCATTCCCGCTGTTTTACTTTGGCCCTTGATAATCAGCGGAGCACTTTTCGCCATCCTACCTGAAGCAAATTACCTTCACCTTTGGCTTTGGACCTTTTTAGCCGTATTCCTTCATGTATTCGTGGATATATTCAATGCTTATGGGACCCAGGCTCTTAGGCCGATTTCTTCAAAATGGGTAGCTTTAGGGGTCATCAATACATTCGACCCGTTCATTTTTGGAATACATGTTGCCGGCCTGATATTATGGGGCTTTGGATTTCCTCCAGGCTATTTATTTCTCTCGATTTACGGAATACTTGTTCTTTATTACATTTCCAGATTCAGGGAGCAGGCTTTCATTAAAAGAGCCGTAAAGCAACAAATTCCTGGAGCAAGGAAAATTCTTTTATCACCGACCATGCGTTTTCACCGCTGGAAAATTGCTGTAATTACCGAAAAGAATTATTATGTGGCACGAGCCGATAATGGGTATGTGAAGATTCTTGATACGTTTGATCGAGTGCCATTACCTGAAAGTGAAATTCTTGAAGTCGCCAAGAAGGATATCAACTTGGCTGCCTTTCTGTCCTTTTCTCCGGTTTACCGCTTTGAAATCGAGCAGAAAAAAGAATATTATGAAGTCCGTTTTATCGATTTAAGATACCGCAGCAATGGTTATTACCCGTTTGTGGCAGTAGTCCATTTAGACCGCGATTTGAATATCTTGAATTCGTATACCGGTTGGATCTTTAGCGAAGCGAAGTTGCAGAAGAAATTGAATATTATTTTGTAGTCGCTGCCTACCTGAAAAAAGGCTGGTTCCAGAGAATCCCTCTGGAATCAGCTTTTTTAATGCAATCGATTCTGTTGATTTAATAAATGTTGATATTTAGGATTTTTTGCAATGAATTCGTGGAAATGCTCACCGTAGTTATCGATCCAGGTCCTAACAACACGTGATGTCATTTCTTCTCCGGCATATTCATGTCCAGCCTTTGCATAGGTCGCTTCGAAATCTTCCCATAATAATTCCACCCAAGTCAAAGCTTGCTCATACGTGATGTAATCATTTTTCTCAAGCAGTTTCTTGGTTAATCTTTCATGGTAATCATTCATTAGAACCACCTCATTGCCAATATTTTTACAGAATGAACTATACAGTCCCTTACCCATACTAGTGGTAAGCGGAAACGCTTCTTTCATAAATCTGATGCCTGGAGGAGAAAAACTTGCGAAATAAACAAAAAGGATTCCCCAACCAAAACAATAATAAATTCCAAGGCGAGCCTCGTGCAAAGGCAAGATATGCTTCAAAGCGTGCAGATGGAAGTATTAATACACACCCTCAAGAACGAATGAAAGCCTCAAACGAGCGATCGAATTAAGGCAATTCAAAAGGAATCGGGGTCTTCCCGGTTCCTTTTTATTTCAACATTGAAATTGGCAGTGCCTCTTCCTTACCGCTTCCACCCAAGCGGTAACCCCAGGCGAATACACCGTTCATATAATCAATTTTGAAATAGACACCGGGATCGCCTTCAATTTGATATATTTCACCTTTTTTGAAATCATCGGGATTTAATAAATAGGCCTTGGCCATCGTCACTTTCCGTTCCAATACAGAAAATTCATTAACCATTCCCAATTGCTCTGCTTTTCTCGCTTTTTCAGTCAATGCTGCAATTTCCTGCTGCAGTTCATAGACCGACAACTTGCTGTATCTTACGTCGCTCATATATATGGCTCCTTAAATGAAATATTAATTTACTTCTATATTAAACAAAATTTTGTGATTTGGCTATCGATGCACTTAATCCATTTCAGGATTGGAAAGATAACGCTCAATCAATTCTATTGGAAAACCTTTTCGGTATAATGCCTGCTTCATTTTTTGTTCATATTCGAAGCCCTCATGGTTTTTATATCTGCGTTTCATTTTTTCGGCATGGTGGCATAAAGAATCCCATTGTTCATCTTCATCCTTTTCAACCGCCACATCTTCAAGTGCTTCAAGGATGACATCTCTCGGGAAACCTTTCCGTAACAAGGTTTGTTCAACTTTTAGCTTTAATGCCCGTTCCGAAATGTTTTTTTCCTTTTTGACCGATTTTCCAGCAAGTTTCCTTGCATGCTCAATTTGAATATCATAGGGGTATTCCTTCAATGCCTCGACAACCAACTTTTCTTGTACCCCTTTTTCCTTAAGCTCGAGCTTAAGGGTAGTGGGCCCTTTATTGCCTCCGTTCACATGGGTCCGTACGTAAGCCTTGGCAAATTCAAGGTCGTCTAAATAGTTAAAGCTGTATAGCTTATGTATCGCTTCCTTTATAATCGGCTCTTCTGTTTCCTTCTTTTTCAAATAAAGGCGAATTTCCGATTCCGAACGCATCCGGTATGATAAATAATTCAGTGCATCAGTAAATGCTTTTTGGATTTCATCATGAAATTGTATTTCAGCCAGGAGCAGGCCATCGAGTGCCATACCCTTTTTCAAATGAAATTTCAATAGCACTTCTTCGTCCACACTGAAAGCATATTTTTCATCAACGAAAATGTTATAACGATCTTTACGTTTTTTTTGGGTTGTTATTTTTGTTATGTTTGGCATAAAATCCACCCCCATTCCTACTTTACCCGTTTACGTGTACCATTTCTAGATATAGCATGTCTAAAAATGAAAAAAGCACATGGGCATGTTAAAGTGAAGAAAAGAATAGGGAAAGGAAGTGGTTTTCATGAAAATAGCCATTGCTGGTGGAAGCGGTTTTGTCGGCACAGCCCTTATTGATGAATTATCAAAAGAAAATCATGATATATATATTTTGACCAGGCATCCCGAAAAGTTCAAAAAACGGACAAATTCTACATATATCGGCTGGTTGACCAAGGACGCAAAGCCGGAAAAGCATTTGGAGGGGCTCGATGTTTTCATTAACCTTGCTGGTGAATCTTTAAACAGCGGGCGTTGGAATCCTGAAAGAAAACGCCGGATAGTCGAAAGCAGGGTCGAAGCTTCCAAAGAGATGAACCGGATCCTTTCCATACTGCCCGAAAAAGTGTCTGTCATCATCAACGCAAGTGCAATCGGATATTATGGTATTTCGGACCATGACACATTTACCGAAACCTCTGAATCCATCGGTGATGATTTCTTGGTCCGTACTGTTAAGCTTTGGGAAAAGGAAGCCGCTAAATCCCGCTCTTACTGTAAAAGGTTCGTCCTAACAAGATTCGGTGTGATCCTGGGAGAAAAAGAAGGCGCATTGCCAATGATGGTCCTACCTTATAAACTTTTCGGCGGAGGAAAGATGGGTAAAGGGAATCAGTGGCTTTCCTGGATTCATATTCATGACGCTGTCCGTGCAATCATCTTCTGCATGAACGATTCAAGGATAGATGGTCCAGTCAATTTTACGGCACCGGACCCCGTTCAGATGGATACATTCGGGGAAACGATAGGAGCTGTCCTTCACAGGCCCCATTGGTTACCTGTACCTCCCTTTTTCCTCAAGAAACTGCTGGGGGAAATGAGCATACTTGTGCTTGAAGGACAAAATGTCCTTCCCATCAAACTTAAAGAGGAAGGATTCATTTTCGCCTTTCCAACCCTTAAAGAAGCTTTACAAAATATCTTAAAAGAAGATTCTCACGTATGAAAGGGTCATTTTAGGAAAAAATAGGGATATTAAGTGAAATGGAGATGATCTAATTGCTCAAAAAACACGATAAAGAGAAAAGTAACTTAACTAGTACCCAAGCAATTCTTTATGCTCGCGAATTTAAAAAAGCAGATCGAGCTGGTGGATATACCGAGAAGAAATCCCGTCGTTAAGTTTGGAGTTTTTTCCCTTACATTTTGAACAGCCACTCAACACAAAATAAGCTGGAGATGATAAGTGTGAATTCATCTCCAGCTTATTTTTTTATTCTAGGGGGCGCTAACATGGGACGAAATAACATACACCATAATCGAGATAAGAACAAACAAAAACTTCCTCAGGTTCCTAAAAACCTGAAAAGTGACGGACTTGACGTTGAATATTCTTCCGAACTGGCTGACCAGGAAGACGTCAAGGCACAAGCCCGGGCAAATGCGGCTGACCGCCGTGCTCATAATCGCCGCTCATAAGCAGGAGAAACTAACCAAGGGGCTGTAAATCAGCCCCTTATATTTTCTTTATTTACATAGCTTATCCACAACCCTGTGTATATTGTGGATATATTCTGAAAATACCGACAATCTACAAGTACAATAACTCACCTTATTAACATGAAAATAATGTTATTTCTGGATAACCCTGTGGATTATGTGGATAAAGGGAATGTTATTCTAAGTACTCTGCATTTTTGTTGTGGATAACTATTCTCTCTCTTTGATTTGTTCCACAGGATTATTATGCATTTACTAATTCAACTAAAGAATCAATTCATACCAGCTGCTGCCTAAGCTGATTTTCATGGGTTAAATTTATGCTGTATCTTGGCCTTTTGGCTACTGCCTCCGGCATTAAAGAAGGTTCCCCAAACTTTTTCCATCAACATTTTCTTCCAACTGTTTACGAAGCAAGAATTTTTGTATCTTCCCACTTGCATTTCGAGGCAGATCATTACAGAATATATATCTTCTTGGACGTTTATAGTTCGCAAGTGTATCACTGTTCCTACACCACGTTTCTAAATCGGTTTCCGTAAGCGTTGGGTCTTTGGCTACAATGAAGGCCGTTACAATTTCCCCCCATTTATCATCAGGCTGACCAAGTACTGCACAGTCGAGGACTCCATGATGCTCATAAAGTGTGTCTTCCACTTCACGTGGATATATATTTTCCCCACCAGAGATAATCATGTCGTCCACTCTGTCCTTGACCCACAGATATCCATCTTCATCTAGGAAACCGATGTCACCGGAATGGTACCAACCTTTGTATAGCGCTTTTTCTGTCTCTCCACCTTTTTGAAAGTACCCCTGCATAATACATGGACCTTTCACAAGGATTTCACCTGTTTCCCCAGGTTCCAAAATATCATCGGGATCTGATGGCCCTTCGTCATTCGGACGGGCAATGATGATTTCATGATCTAAACATGCTTTGCCGGCAGAACCCGCTTTCCTAATTTGATCATCTTCCAATAGGAGAGTGATGGCCGGACCCATTTCAGTCATTCCATAAGCTTGGATGAACTGGATGCCAAGTTTCTCCTGACAGGCACGTACAAGTGATGGGGCCATTGGGGCTGCTCCATAAAGCCCCAGCTTCAAGCTCTGGAATTTATACTCATCCAAGTTTTCCTGAATGAGCATGTTCCACATCGTTGGTACAGCAAATAACTTGGTGATCCCCTCGGATTCAATCATTTCCATAACCTTTTTGGGATTAAACTGATGTAATATGACATTTGTGGCACCAACCTGTACGCGAGGTAAAAAGGAACAATGCAATTCAGCACAATGAAACATCGGTGCAGTAATCAAACCGATATCAGAGCGTTCATACTTCATGGCCTCTATTAAAATTGCTGCTTGTTTGATCATATCTTTATGAAGGTGAATGACCCCTTTTGGACATCCGGTTGTCCCGCTCGTATACATGATGGCATAAACATCATCCTCGTGAACGTCCACTTCGTCTGGCTTTGATGAGATACTGGCCATTTTTTGGCGGTAACCTTTGGCATATCCAGGCACTTCATCATCAATAAACCAGAAAGCCGTTTCCGGAAATCGCTTCTCAACGGCGGCAACGGTCGATTCCAATTCTTGTTCGAATATAACGACCTTTGGAGAAGCGTCACTTAAAATGAAGGCCAGCTCCTCTGGCATTAAGCGGAAGTTGATTGGATTAAAGATTGCACCGATTTTTGCACAGGCAAAGAATGCGGTGGCAAGCTCTTCATTGTTGTAAAGGTATGTAGAGACCCTGTCCCCTTTTCGCACTCCTTCCGCTTGAAGGACCGCCGCCAATCTATTCACCTGCTCATTCCACTGAATGTACGTATAACGGATATTTCTTCTCACGTCGTAGATAGCCTCTTTTATGGGGAAATTCTGAACCGTCTGATCAAAGATATTTTTAATCGTTACTGACATATCATTTTCCTCCTCAAGTAAACCCACCATCAACAGGAAGAGTTCAGGCCATCCTGCCGAAGGTCGGTTTCATCCCTATTTCAGCATTACTTTCGTGCGAATTACAATGTTCATAACCGGTTGGTCCCGTTTCAGTCCAATCTTTCAATTATGGTGGCATTCGCCATGCCGTGGCCCTCACACATTGTTTGCAGCCCATAACGGCCGCCTGTTCTTTCTAACTCATGGATCATCGACACCATCAATCGGGCACCGCTTCCGCCAAGAGGATGACCTAAGGCGATCGCCCCGCCATTTGGATTCAGCTTCATGGGGTCTGCCCCCGTTTCTTTTAGCCAGGCAATCGGGATAGGAGCGAAAGCCTCATTCACTTCAAAGACATCGATATCATCAATGGAAAGGCATGCTTTTTCCAAAGCCTTTTGAGTGGCAGGTATCGGGCCCGTAAGCATCAGGGTTGGATCTGACCCGACAACAACCCGTGTATGCACTTTAAAGCGCGGTTTCAATCCAAGTTCTTCCGCTTTACTGCGTTCCATCAATAATAAAGCGGCAGCACCGTCACTGATCTGGCTTGAATTACCGGCATGGATTAAACCGTCTTCTTGAAAAACCGTTTTTAATCCAGCAAGTACTTCCAGCGTAGTTTCGGCCCTTGGACCTTGATCTTCCTTAACCTCCATATAATTCCCTTCCTTATCAGTACCAATTACTGATATCATTTCACGGTCAAAATAGCCTTCTTTTTGAGCGCGTATTGCTTTGCCATGACTCTCAACGGAAAACTGATCACATTCTTCACGTGTTATTCCCCACTTATCGGCAATTCTTTCAGCCGATAAACCTTGATTGATCACCTCATAGCTCTCTAAATACTTTGGACTCGTTACGGCTCCTTGATAATTAGACCCCATAGGGACTCGGGACATGTTTTCCACTCCCCCCGCCACTACCACATCCATATCTCCCGACAAAATGGCTTGGGAAGCGAAATGGACAGCCTGCTGACTTGATCCGCATTGACGATCAATCGTCGTTCCCGGAACTTCAATCGGAAAACCGGCAATCAGTGCAGCAACGCGTGCTATATCACCGGCCTGTTCGCCAGCCTGTGAAACACAACCTAAAATGACATCATCGACAATAGACGGATCAATGCCTGCCTTTTCAATCAGCTTCCTCAATACTTCCCCTGCCAGATCATCTGGGCGAACGTCTTTCAAAACACCGTTCCTTCTGCCGACTGGCGTGCGAATCCCTTCGACGATAACCACTTCCCGCATATACTCTCTTCCCTTCTCATCCTGTCTTTATTTAAGGCCAAGATTCTTAGCGATGATTTTCTTCATGATTTCATTTGTCCCGGCATAGATGCTTGCTACCGGGACATCCCGATACCTTCTGGCAATCTTGTATTCTTCCATATATCCATAGCCGCCATGGAGCTGCATGCATTCAATCGATATTTTTCTCGCAGTCTCCGTCAAGCGCCATTTTGCCATCGACACTTCCGTGACCACCTGTTCACCCGCCATATGATTGGCGATCAATTGATCCAGGAAAACACGCCCCATTTTGATTTCGGTTGCCATTTCAGCGATTTTGAATTGAGTATTTTGAAACTGGCTCACGGATTTTCCGAAAGCTTCCCTGCTTTTCACGTACTCGATCGTATCGGCCAGCATATCCTCAGATGCCGTTTAGGAACAAATGGCAACAACAAGACGTTCCTGCTGTAATTTCTCCATTAAGTAAGTAAAACCGTTGCCTTCTTCACCAAGCAGGTTTTCCTTTGGAACACGGCAATCCTCGAAGATGAGTTCTGCTGTATCCTGACTGTGCAAACCAAGTTTCTTCAGTTTGCGTCCCCTGGAAAATCCAGGTGTGTCCCTTTCGACCACAACTAAGCTAACCCCTTTATGCTTCGGAACGGCACTTGGTTCCGTTTTACAAGCAACGATGACCAAATCCGAATGAATGCCATTTGTGATGAATGTCTTTTGGCCATTTAATATGTAATGATCTCCATCCAAAATCGCAGTCGTTTTAATATTGGCTAAATCCGAACCTGTTCCAGGCTCTGTCATCGCGATGGCTGTAATGATTTCCCCTGTCGTGCATTTTGGAAGCCAGCGCTGTTTCTGCGACCCATTTCCGTATGCGGCAATATAAGGAACAGTGATGTCACTGTGTAGTCCGAAACCAATGAAACCAGAACCCACTCTTTCCAATTCCTCATTAATAATGACCGAAAAGCCCCAATCTACCCCGGAACCCCCATACTCTTCACCAAGATCCGGACATAAAAAACCCTGTTTCCCCATTTTCACCCAAAATGATCTGGGAATGATTTTCTCTTCTTCCCATTGTTCATAGTGGGGAACTGCTTCTTTCTCCAAAAATTTTCGGAATGATTTGCGGAAAATCTCATGATCTTCACTTAGATATGGATGTTTCATCTGTTTTATCTCCTCATGTACGGCTTTGTCCAAGGCCTTTTCATTTAGGAAGGCCCTTTTTCAAATAATCACAATAAATGGCATTGTCTTTTCTGAAGGGAATTCACACTTACCTAGGTGACATTCGTATGGCCCCATCCAGTCTGATGGTTTCCCCATTCAGCATTGGATTCGTTATGATGCTTTCCGTTAGTTTAGCGTACTCTTCGGGATACCCGAGCCTTGAAGGGAATGGCACGGTTTTACCTAATGACGTCCTTGCTTCATCAGGCAATGAATCGAACATCGGAGTTTGGAATAGACCCGGTGCAATCGATACAACACGTATCCCCTTGGCTGCAAGCTCCCTTGCAACCGGCAGGGTCATCCCAACAATCCCTCCCTTGGAGGCACTATATGCAGCTTGTCCGATTTGTCCTTCAAAGGCAGCTACCGAAGCAGTATTGATAATGACCCCGCGCTCCCCCTCTTGGTTAGGCTCATTTTCGGCCATTTTTTCAGCTGCAAGCCGGATCACGTTAAATGTACCGACCAAATTGATTGTCACCACATTTGAGAACGCTTTCAATTCATGTACACCTTTCCTGCCTATGACCTTCTCAGCAATTGCAATACCAGCACAGTTGACGACCGTGTTGATACTCTGGAATTTTTCAATTCCTTTTTCCAACGCTCCCAATACGCTTTCTTCACTTGTTACATCCGTTTTAACAAAAAGGACTGAATCTCCCAATTCTTGCACCAGTTTAGCGCCATTTTCTTCCGAGAGGTCACATATGACCGCTTTTCCTCCTTTTTTAATGATGTTTCTTACTGTCGCCGCTCCCAGACCTGATGCCCCGCCAGTCACCACTGCAATGCTTTCTTGAATTTCCAATTCCTCACCCCATTTGTTTCGTCTAGAATATATATTCATCTTTCACGATCATAAAACCTATTTTCAATATTAATTTCACCGCTTGCCTGTTTCACCTTCAATTCACAAAGGGTTTCGGTAAAGCCTTTGATTACCTGTTCAAAATCCTGCTTCAATCCATCCAGCTCTTTAATGCGTTCATTTATTTCGCTTAATTTCTGTCCTGCCGTTTCTATCGTTTTTTCCAATTGCTTAATACCCGTCCCATCCTTATCGAATAAAAGGACAATATCCTTAATTTCCACTAACGAAAACCCATACTTCTTACCGCGCATTATGATTTTGAGTTGTGCGTATTCTTTCTTTCGATAAACTCTTCTTCCCGTTTCAGTACGCTTTGGCCTGAGCATACCCAGTTCCTCATAATATCGGAGAGTCCTTGTCGTCAATTCGAATTCTTTTGCTAACTCAGAAATGGTATACATGTGTTAAAACCACGCTTTGCAAAGGGATTATTTACCTTTATTTTAACATTGACGTTAACGTAAACTTCAATAAATATTCACAAAATTTACAATATATGAAACTGTGCGAAAGATTTAGACTGATATACTATTAGTATATTCTTCAAAAGAAGGGAAGGACAAGATCATGCTATGTTCAAAAATATTAGTTGCTTATGATGAATCTGAATTGGCGCTTAAATCCTTAGAAAAAGCGATTGAATTAACGAAGCTGGATCCCTCTATCGAAATCCAGGTACTTCACGCTGTTACACTTCCAATCAAACCATATATATATGGCAATGCTTTTCAGGAAATTGAAGAATCCATGCTCAAGTATGGCAATGAAGTAATAAAAAAAGCGGAAGCGCTATTATCCGAAATCCCGAATCCATCCCAAACATTTGTCGTAGAAGGTTCAGCCATCACGGCTTTATTGGAACATGCACAATCCCAGAATTGTGACCTTATCATCATGGGCAGCCGCGGATTGAGTGGTTTCAAGGAATTCCTGGGCAGCGTTAGTCACTACATCGTCCAGCATTCCCCTGTGCCTGTCTTATTGGTCAAATAAAATGTGCTGCAAACTTTTCTTATGGCCTGTCCTAGAGAAGCTGGGTTCCCTTTGGAATCCAGCTTCTTTATGCGAGCATGAACATTAGGTAACTCAATACTTATCATGTTTTACAAACACTTCCGTTTACAGGTAAAATGAAAGTAATTTTAATGAGGATAACATGTGAAGCAATGGATATTAAACATTTGCAATACTTTATAGAGGTAACCAATTTCAATAGCTTTACTCGGGCTGCCGATCATTTATTCATTACCCAGCCGACTATAAGCAAGATGATTAAAAACCTGGAAACCGAGCTAGGCGTTGAACTTTTTGATCGTTCCCGTAAGCAAATGATCTTGACCGATGCTGGCAGGGTCGTCTTAGAGCAGGCAAAATTGATTGATAAGGCCTTTCACAATTTAGAAACGGAAATGGACAATTTATTAGGTTTAAAAAAGGGGCATATACGCATCGGTTTGCCGCCGATCATCGACGCCTCTTTCTTCCCCCGAATTCTTAGCCGTTTCCATGAGGACTATCCCAATATTACCTTTCAATTAGTAGAGGATGGTTCAAAGAAAATTGAAGAATCAGTCCAAAATGACTTAATTGATATTGGCGTAATAGTCCTGCCAACCAACACCGCACTTTTTCATCATTTTTCTTTTTTAGAAGAAGACATCAACTTGATTGTTCATCCCTCTCATCAATATGCTTGTCGGGAAGAAATCGATTTGGCCGACCTGGAAAACGAGTCTTTCATCTTATTCAATAAAGATTACGTCCTTCGTGATCTCGTCATTTCATCCTGTAATGAAGCAGGTTTCTCTCCACATATCGTCACGGAAAGCTCACGCTGGGATTTTATTGAGGAAATGGTCTACTGTAGACTTGGCGTTTCTCTATTGCCTGAAAGTTTATGTCGTAAGGATGAACGCGTAAAGTCCATCAAGGTTAAAAACCCCTCCATTAGTTGGAATTTGGGATTCATTTGGAGTAAGGACCATTACCTTTCATGCGCTGCAAAAGAATGGCTGAAATATACGAGGGAAGCGTTGTCACATAAAGAGTGAATTAAAAGGCATGATCGTTGTAAGCACTATCATAGATTTTGGTTATGCACATGATAACATCTAACCATTTTACAATACGTAAGGGCGGGGTTAGACTTGGTAAGCACGGTAAATGCCGATGGATTCCATAGTTTCGGAAAGGAGATATTCATGATCACTTTATCTAATGTCGATGAGTTACATGCAGCAGAAGCAACTCTGGAGAAAATTAAAAGTTCACACCCCGAACTATTTAATAAACTGCTCCATGTCGTTGCCTTAACACGGGCTTTTCAATTTAAATATCAATTTATGGGGACATTAATCATGGATGTAACCCCTAACGAATGTACCCCTGAATTCGTTATGCCCTCCGTTATTAGATTATATATAGAGGAGGTTCAAAAGTTAAAGGATGATCCGAATTTCCAGGTATTACTTCAGACCTTCTCCCAATATAAAAATATTGGATATGCCAAAATCAGTATGCTTGTGCTCGGTAAAAGCCCTGAATCGCTTTTAGGCGCTTCATGCATCAAATGAAGCCAATGATATGTTCCTAAAAAAAACCTCCATTAACGGGGCTGTTGACAATCTAAAAGGATTTTTGAAACCTGTATAGAATTTATTCTATGCAGGTTTTTTATTGGAGGGATT